>DASRER010000031.1 GCA_035651995.1 Terriglobales bacterium
CGACTTCGCTCGCCGCGCCGGCGTAAATGCGGTCGCCATCGGGCGCAACGGCCAGCTGCTGCGGCGAGCGCGCCACGCCGAACGAGTTGATGTACTCCAGCGTGTCAGCCTTGTACCAGCTCAGGATGTCCGACGAGACCAGTGCGACGACCAAGTCCTTGCCGTCGGGCGTGATGAGCATGCTGCGCGGGTCGAGGCCGATGGTCCTGATGGTGCGCTGCACGGTGTCGGCCGCCGCGTCGATCAGAGCCAGCTGGTTGGCATCACCGCACGAAACCACCACCGACTTGCCGTCGGGCGTCAGGATGGCATAACGCGGATCTTCAGGAACGGTGAGCTTCTTCAGCAGCTGGCGCGACTTGGTCGAGAAGACAAAGACGAGGTTGGCGTCGCGGTCCATCAGGTACAGCCGGGCTCCGTCGCGGCTGACCAGGCAGCCGAAGATGCTCTTGATGGCCGGATCGGCAAAGTTGCCGGTGACGGCGAGCGTCTTCAGGTCTACGGCTACGGCGCCGGCGGCGGTGGCGACGTAGAGGGTGCCGGAGCGGGAGCACATCCGTCCCGGGCCCATGCCCACGTTGACGGCCTTCTTGAGCGTGAGCCGGCTCTCCTCGCCGACCTCGAAGATGCTGACCGCGTTTTGCGCCGGCATGGCGGCGGCGAGCAGGCCGGCGCGCCGCGTTTGCGCCGAGGCGTCCGTAGCTTGTTGCGCGGACGCCGTCGCCGCCGACGCGAGCCCTATCGCAATCACACCGCAGAGCATGCCGCGCACCGGATCCATGGGTCGCCGACTCTCCTAGAAGAACAGCTTCAGCGCGAACTGCGCGTTGCGCGGCGCGCCGGTGCTGAACACCGGGTTAAAGCCCGCGCCGCTGGAAGAGCTCCCGCCCAGGAACGAATTGGCCATTGCGCCGCTAAAGCCGAAGTTGGTGGCTGAAACGTTGCTCCCGGGCGGGCCGAAGTTCGGATGATTGAAAACGTTGAAGAGGTCAGCCTGGAAGCGCAGCCGGAAGCGCTCCTTGAACGGAAAGTCGCGGTGCACGGAGAAGTCGAGCTCCTGCAGGGGGAAGCCGCGAAGAATGTTGCGTCCGGCATTGCCCGAGATGGCCTGTCCGCCCACCGGCGCCGGCGTGCAGAACGCCCCCTTGGCATTGCTGGTGGTGGGCGCGAGGCAGCCGACAGAGGCCGCTGCGCTCGCGCTCACCGGCGCGGCATTCAGCGCCCGTCCTCCCGGACAGATGCTGCCGCGACCCGAAGCGGCGTATTGCGCGACGCAATCACTCCCGGTGACATAAATCGGCACACCGGGGATCAGCATCGGCCGCTGCCCCACACCGGTAGCGCCGCCGATGGTGGCGGTTGCGTTGGCGATCACGTCGAGCGGCATGGCGCCCTGGTAGTGGTAAATCGGCGCCAGCGTCCAGTGGCCGAGGAGCGCGCGCGCCAACGGCTGGCGGGGCGTCGGGGCCTCGTACACAACCGAAAAACCGAAATTGTGCCGGATATCGAAGTCGGAGCTGGCGCGGCGCAGGAAGGACGGCAGCCCTGCCGCCAACTCCGCTGCCGTCGGCAGGAATGCCTGCGTGGAGACACCGTTCAAGTTGACCGAGTTGCCGGTTGACTGTGTGTCGATGGAGTGCGACCACGTATAGGAGACGATCGCCCCCAGCCCATGCGAAAACTGCCGCTGGAATTTCGTGACCAGCGCGTGATACTCGGAGTCGGCCGCATTGCGGAACACGGTGAGGGTATCGCCCACGGTGCCATTGCCCAGGTACGCAGGATTGACCCTGTTCGGGGGATACAGCACGGGCGCCAGGAGGTGGCGGCCCAGCGCGCCGACGTAGCCAATTTCGAGGCTCTGCCGCCCCGCGATCTGCTGCTCGAGCGTGAGGTTCATCTCGTGCACGTAGGGCAGGCTGAAGCGCGGGTCAATCAACTGGTCGGTCCCCTGCGAAATCGGGAAGGTGAACTGATCGGGGAAGACCGGCGGAACCACAAACCGCTGGTTGGCCACGGAGACGGGGAAAGGCACCGTCGCGATGGCCGGGCCGGTGTAGGGCGGCAGGGTGCACGGGGCAAGGTTGTTGCAACGCGCGCTATAAGGTCCCTGCACGGTGGCGGCTGCATTGGCGCCGCTGTCGTAGAAGACACCATAGCCGGCGCGCACCACGCGCGCCCAGCGATTGCTGCGGGAGAGCTGGTATGCCAAGCCGAGCCGTGGCGCGAAGTTCGCCCAGCGCGTCTCAAACGTCGCGGCACCCAGCGGCAGCACCTTCATCGTGCGCGCATCCGCTGGGTTCCAGGTGTCCGGATCGATGGCAAACACCGGGAAGGTGAGGTAGTCGACCGGGGGATTCAGGTCCCAGCGCACGCCGTATGTCGCGGTCAACCGGTCGGTGATGCGCCAGGTGTCCTGCGCATACGCCGA
>DASRER010000032.1 GCA_035651995.1 Terriglobales bacterium
ATCGCCAGTGCGGTGCTGGCGGCGGAGACGCTTCTTGGCCTGATCGTGTGGTGGCGGCTGAAGCGCGCGAGCATCAACTTCCGCGGCTCGTGGTTCCGGATTTGCTTCGACGCGCACAGCGCGCTCGGCATCTACTCGGCGATCTTCGTGCTGCTGGTCGCGCTCACCGGCTGCGTGATCGGGTTCGAGTTTGTCGAACCGCTCATTTTCAAGCTGACTCACTCGCAACCGTACCTGACGCAGCGCCCGCCGAAGTCCACGCCGGGACCGGGCTTGGTCACCGTTGACCAGGCGATCGCGATCGCGCGCCGGGCGCTTCCCGCAGCGACCGCGGTGACGACCATCCAACTGCCCGCCACGCCGACTGCCAGCTATGTCATCGGGCTGCGCGTTCCCGAGGAGACCTCGGAGGCCACGCACAGCTCTGTCTGGGTCGATCAATACAGCGGCGCGGTGCTGCGCACACAGAACTTTTTGACCGATTCCCTCGGTTATCGCGTCATTCGCTTCAATCGCTCGCTCCACACCGGCGACGTCTGGGGTGTGACCGGGCACGCCCTGATGGGTCTCACCAGTCTGCTCTTGGTCATCATGGTCGTGACGGGGACAATCATCTGGTGGAAAAAGTTGGCAGTGTGAACAAAGCGTTTCCCTCTTGTTGCTGGTTTCTCGCCAAACGTCGGCGGGCTGCCCACAACAATCGGCCAGGCCGGAAACGGCAAATTTCTAAGGAGGAGTGCATGGACCGCAAGACTTTGGCGCTGGCTCTGGCTTTGGTCTCGACTCTGGTATTGGCCTATGCCGTGAACGTCGACGGTACTTGGAGCGGCGAACTGCACACCCGCGAAGGTGGCGCCTTCCAGGTAACGCTCACGCTCAAGGCGCAAGGGGACAAGCTCACCGGAACCTACGGCCAAGGCGCGATGGAAGACGTCAACATCGAGAACGGCAGGCTGAGCGGCGACACCGTGACCTTCAGCATCACGCGCCAGGTGCGCGACCAGCAGATCAAGATCAGCTACACCGGCAAGGTCGAAGGCAACACGATGAAGCTGACCAGCCAGCGCGAAGGCAGCCAGCGGCCCGGTCCAGAGGTCACGCTGACGAAGCAGAAGTAAAGCGCCGACGCCGTGATCACGCGCAGGGATTTCATCGCCGGGCTCGCGGCCGGATCCGTTGCTCTCGGCCTGAACTCGAGCAGTTGGGCCGCCACACCGCTGCGCGTGCGCTCGGTTCGCAGCGGACCGTGGTCGAGCGCCGGCACGTGGGAGGGCGGTCAGTTGCCGGCGGCCGGCTGTGTTGTCACCGTCCGGCCCGGGCACGAAGTCCTCTACGACGTTGACTCGCGTGTGCCCGTTCGCATGCTCCACATCCAGGGGCGCGTGGTGTTCGCACGCGATCGCGATACCCGCCTCGATGTCGGCCTGATCAAGATCGGCGGCGTTGCGACGGAAGACGGCGCCAACTTCATGGCCCAGCGCGCGCCGGTCCCAATTCCGCGCCCCGCACTGCTTGTCGGCACGCCCGACCAGCCCATTCCTGTGCCGCACACCGCCCTCATCCGCCTGGTGTACTTCGCGGGATTTGATCGCGATACGCTGCCCGCGATTGAGTGCTGCGGCGGCCGCATGGAATTGCACGGTGCGCCGCTCAGCCGCACGTGGGTCAAGCTCGGCGCGCCGGTCCGGCGTGGCGACCGCGAGGTCGTGCTCAGCGGGCCGGTCAGCGGCTGGCGCGAGGGCGATCGGATCATCCTGACCGCGACGACGCGTCAGATCATCAACTTGAAGCAGCCGGAGCTCGATACGTTTAAGGAGAGCGTCCGCGACCTCACGCAGACGGAAGAACGCTTTATCGCCGCCATTACCGGTGCCCGCCTCATGCTCGATCGCCCCGCGGACTTCGACCACATCTGCAGCGGCCCGTATCGCGGCGAGGTCGCCAACCTGAGCCGCAACGTCATCGTCGAGTCGGCCGACCCCGCCGCGCGTGGCCACACGATGTACCACCACGGCTCGGCCGGCTCGATCAGCTACGCCGAGTTCCGCCGTCTCGGCAAGCGCGGCACGCTTGGCCGCTACATGCTGCACTTCCATCTGGTGCGCGATTCGATGCGCGGCAGCTCCGTCATCGGCGCATCGCTGTGGGACAGCGAGAACCGCTGGCTCACCGTGCACGGCACCGACTATCTCGTCGTGCGCGATTGCGTCGGCTATAACAGCATCGGCCACGGGTTTTTCCTCGAGGACGGCACGGAAGTTTTCAACGTTTTCGATCGCAATCTGGCGGTCCAGGGCCGTACGGGCAGGCCACTTCCGGGTCAGGTGCTGCCCTTCGACCACAACTCCGGCTCGGGCTTCTGGTGGGCGAACAGCCTGAACACCTTTACGCGCAACGTCGCCTGCGAGTGCGACGTC
>DASRER010000033.1 GCA_035651995.1 Terriglobales bacterium
TCGGCTCTCGGCTCTCGGCTCTCGGCTCTCGGCTAGAGACTACTTCGATTTTGATTTTTTGATTTCTACTTTTTTTCGTCTTTCTGCGTCCCTCTGCGTCCTCAGCGTCCTCTGCGTTGAAGTCCTACGGTTTCCTCGCGAAGAGCGACTTCAGCTTCGCCCCGATTCCCTGCTCCTGCGCGCCCCTCGCCACCCGCGAGCGCTGCGCGTACGTCGCCATGCCGAGCACGGTGGCGTACTCCGGCTCGGCCAGCGTTTCCGGCATGCGTCCCAGCGCGGCCGGCGCCGCCAGGCGCGCCGGCTTGCGCAGCACGTCTTCCGCAATCTCGGTCATCGAATTCAGCCGCGCGCCGCCGCCGGTGAGCACCAGACCCGCACCGCACAACTCGAAGACGCCGGCATGGCGCAGGTTGTCGCGCAGCATCTCGAACAGCTCGCGGGCGCGCGGCTCCAGCACCTCGCCCAGCAGGCGCTGCGGCATCAGCCGCGACGGACGATCACCCACCGCGGGCACTTCAATCTCGTTGGCTTCCGGGATGCGCGTCACCACGGCGCAACCGAACATGCGCTTGATCTTTTCCGCGTCAACGAGCGGCGTGCGCAGCCCGACGGCCACATCGCTGGTGAAGTGGTCGCCGCCGATGGGAATCACCGCCGTGTGCACCACCACGCCGTTGTGGCAGACGACCACGTCGGTCGAACCTGCGCCAATATCGGCCAGGCAAACGCCCAGCTCGCGCTCATCGGCGCGCAGCACGGATTCCGCCGACGCCAGCGCCTCAAAAATAGTGTCGTCCACGTGAATGCCCGCGCGATTCAGGGCCGTGACCACATTCTGCGAGGCGCTGTCGGCGGCGGTGGCCACGTGGACCTTCACCTCCAGCCGCGTGGCCATCATGCCCAGCGGATCGCGGATGCCGGTCTGCTCGTCGAGCAGGAATTCCTGCGGCAGCAGGTGCAGGACCTTGCGGTCGGGCGGCAGGGTGATGGCGCGGGCGCGTTCCACCGCCTGGCGGACGTCGTCGCGCGTGATCTCGCGAGCGCGCGAGCCCAGCACCACGCCGCCGCGGCTGTTCACGCCGCGTATGTGCGCGCCCGCGATCCCGGTGACGCCGTGCTCCACTTCCACGCCGGCCGCCTCTTCCGCCGCCACCATCGCCCGCTGGATGGCGGCGATGGCTTTTTCCAGGTCCACGATCACGCCCTTGCGCGAGCCGCGCGACTCGGCCACTCCGTGGCCCAGATAGCGCAGGCCGGATTCGCCGCTCTCGGCTACCAGCACGCACGTCTTGGCGCTGCCCACGTCAATGGCTGCGAGAACGTTCTCCGGCTGCTTCCCCATGGCCCCCTGCGCCGCGCCGCTCTGGCTCGGGCGGCTTCACTGCTTCATCCTGTTGTGGCTGGCTGGAATTGCGGTTGATGATGGCGCCTACCGCTTCCCTTTGGGCGGTGGCGCCTTGCCGTCGGCTGCGATCTTGATGGCCTGTCGCTGCGCGCCGGCGTCGGGATTGACAATGACCTGCCGTTCGTAGCGCAGGTCCACCGAGCTCAGCTTCTGGAACTGCGCCCGCCACTGCTGCACATGCGCCTTGTAGATCTTGAAGCGCTCCAGGAAATTGGCGTCGCCCAGGTGCACGAACACCGCGCCATCGTCGTCGGGCACGGTCACCCGCACGTCCGCCGGATCGCTTAGGTCCATTTCGCTGATGTCCTGCGAGTAGCGCGCGCCTTCCGAATCAAGTTCGCGCATCACCCGGGTGAAAATCCTCATGCGCGCCGCGCGCGTGGAGAGCGGCTCGTTCGCGCCCATGCCCACCAGCACCGGAAACGAGTACTTCTTCTGCGAGCGGGCGGGCAACTCCATGAGCACGCCGCCCGCGTCAATGAGCTGGATGCGCGAGCCCACTTGCGCGAACGCCACCGGCGTCCGCTCGCGAATCTTCACGCTGATGCGGTGCGGCAGCAGGCGCATTACCGTGGCCGATTCGACCCACGGAATCTCTTCCAGTTGGCGCCGCCGCTCGGCCAGCGGCACAAAGAAGATGTTACGGCCAAGGTCGGCGGCGAATACTTCCATGACCTGCGGCTTCGAGACGTTTTCCAGGCCCGCGAGCTGCACGTCGTCGCTGGACTCCATGCGGAAGCGCCATGAGTGCGTGCCGTAGCTGTAGAGTTGGTAGCCACCCCAGGCCAGCACGGTGGCGCAGGCCAGCGCGATGACGCCCTGGCGCAGCCGGTTCGCTGCCTTGCGCGGCAGCGGCCCGCGGCGCACCGGAACGCGCTTCTGTCCGCGCAGAAATGGTGACTCTTCCTCGACCTCCAGGTCGAGTAGCCGCGGATCGAAGTCGTCATCTTCGACGGCCGCGCGCGAACCGCCGCGCTCCGCTTCCTCGTCGGAATAGGCCGTCCCGGCCCCGGAATGGCCCGCGCCGGCTCCGCGCTTGCCGCGCCAGGGAGCCGAATCGGTTGGATATCCGTCGTTCCGCGCCATCAATGCCTGTTTTTGGTCGAGAGAACGCCCGCGAGCACACTATAGCTTGGAATTGTGGAATTGCGGAGTGTGAAGTTGGGCTCCGGCGCTGCCACACCGCAGAAACGCAGCTTGCTACGCCCACGGCGACCAGCCGAGACTAGCTGATCGGCGTGGCCGGGGGCCGCGGCGCCCGTGGCACGGCCATGCGGTACTGCAACCGCCATGAGCGCCGTTCGGCGCGAATCAGCGAATCGATCTGGGAGCGGCTCATGAATCGGGTTTTGACCGGAATGTACTTCAGGCTAGCGAGTTGGCTCCCATCGATGTGAAGGGCCGCCGGCAGCACCGTGGCTGCGTACGCCAGGGCAGGTTCAGGCACGGAAATGTGGGGAAGCTGCTTCACCGGAGCAGCGACCCGCGCAGGCTCGCGACGGCAAGTGGTTACTGCGCCGGAAGCTTGCGCCCCCGGAGCCGGATTCGCAACCTGCTGAGCGCTCTGCTGGCCGGCGGCGGCGTCATCGGCGTGGCGGGCGCGCTCCATCCACTGCGCCGCGCTCTCCGGCTGCCCCAGCATGGCTTCCACATAGGCGATGCCGGCCAGCATGCGCGGGCTCCGGATGCTCAGGTCCGGAGCCGGAACGGCCATCGCCAATCCCAGCGCCGCCCACGCCCCCACCGCCAATTTCAAGCCCGATTGCATCGCCTCATTGCCTTCCGCCTATAAGACGAACGAGCTGGGCGTTTGTTAACGGCGCTCGGAAATTTTTCTGTGGGATGGGAATTCAGTCAGCTCGCATCTGACCGGCAGCTCAGGCGATTGCTGAATGCAAGGGCTGAATGCAAGGGCTGAATGCTGCGTGCTGACTGCTGAATGCTGTCTTCTCACCTCAGCCGCTTCAAATCCGCCTGCGCCGCTTCGAGCTTGGGATCCATTTTCGTCGCGATCTCCACCTCTTTATAGGCGTCGGCTTTGTGGCCCTGCTTCTCCAGCGCCAGGCCGAGCCTCCAGTGGGCGGCCGCGAGCTTGGGCTGGCCGGGCTCGGGCTCCTGGGTGAGGTATTTGCGGAAGTAGCGTTCGGCGCGCGCATAGTCGCTGCCGCTGGCATCCGTCACGATCACGCGTCCGGCCTGGTAGTACGGCACCAGGTTGTCGGGGACGTTTTTCTCCGCCAGCGCAAGCGTCGTGTCCAGGTCCGGCCAGCGCTTCTGGCTGGCATAGACGACGGCCAGCAGCGTGTACGCGTTGCTGCGCGTGGGGTCCAGCTTCTCCAGGTCGCGCGAGCACTTCTCCGCCTCGGCCCAGCGTGACTTGCTCGTCAGGTAACTGCACCAGGTGATGGCGGTCTCGTAGTTGTTCGGGTTGGCGTCGTGCTGCTTCCGGTACAGGTCGGGCAGCTTGTCCACCTGCTTTTCTTTTTCGGCAAGTTCGGCCAGCGCCATGTAGCCGCGCACCGCGTCAATCTTCATGACTTCCTGAGCTTCGGCGCGCGCCTTGTTTTTGTCGCCGCCCACGATGCCGGGCGCGTCCCAGTAATAGATCATGTAAACGTAGTGCGCCTGCCCGTGCTTCG
Source organism: Terriglobales bacterium (assembly GCA_035651995.1). Taxonomy (NCBI): domain Bacteria; kingdom Pseudomonadati; phylum Acidobacteriota; class Terriglobia; order Terriglobales; species Terriglobales bacterium. Next base: position 4,045 of record DASRER010000033.1, read on the forward strand.
GGTCGATGGCCAGCGCCGCATCGAGTTCCTTGCGGACGTTGCGCGCCAGGCCAATCTGTTTGAAGAAGCTCGCCTTGCCCGCCTGCTCGCCGTAGACGCGAGCCAGCCAGTAGTGCGCGTCGGCGCTCTTGGGATCGAGCTCGACCGCCTTCTTCGCGAGACCCTCGGCGCCTTCCAGGTCGCCGTAAATCATGCGGACGCGCGCCTTCAGGCGCAGCGCGTGCGCATCGTTCGGGTTCTTCTGCAGCGCGGCGTCAACCGCTGCGGCGGCGCGCTTCCAGTGGCCGCCATCAACCAATTGGTCGAGTTGATCGGCGGCGCGCGCGCCGATGGCAAGCGTGATCAGCAACGCCAGGAATTTCGTTGCGCGAAGGTGCACAAATCCTCCCAACAGCAGCTCCAGAGTTTCACGTTTCAAGTTTCGAACTTCCAGTTTCGCAGCTTGCTGCACAAAGACTCGAAACCTGAAACTTTCCTCGCAGTTCACTTGTCGTGAGCGCCCGCGGCAGCGCGCGCTCCCAGCTTTTCCAGCACCATGGGGCCAATTTGCGAGACGTTGCCGGCGCCGAGCGTGAGCACCAGGTCGCCCGGCGAAGCGGCGGCCGCGGCCGCCTCGGCTGCCTCGGTGAAGCTGGTCACGTAGCGAGCACGCCCCGCAGCATTCGTCACGGCTTCGGCCACGCGCTCGCCGGTAACGCCGGCAATCGGCTGTTCACTGGCGGCGTAGATGTCGAGCACGAACACTTCGTCGGCGTCGCCGAACGCGCGCCCGAATTCCTCGAGCAGCGCCTGGGTTCGCGTGTAGCGATGTGGCTGGAAGATGACCAGAACGCGCTGGTAGCCGCATTGCCGCGCCGCGGCCAGCGTGGCGCGAATCTCGGTGGGATGATGGCCGTAATCGTCCACCACGGTGACGCCGCTCGCCTCGCCGCGCATCTGGAAACGGCGATCAACGCCGCGGAAAGTCTCCAGCCCCGCGCGCACGTCGTCGAGCTTCAGGTCGAGCCCCACGCCGACGGCCACCGCCGCCGCCGCGTTCAGGACGTTGTGCGCGCCGGGAACGTGCAGCCGGAATTCACCAAGATCGCTTCCCTGGTAGCGCACGCGAAAACGGCTGAGGCAATCGGAGCCGCGCGATTGCAGCCCTGTGTCGAGCACGCGAAAATCGGTTCCCTCGGCCGTGCCGTAGGTCACCACTCGGCGCGAGACGCGAGGCAGCAGCGCGCGCAGCCGCGCATCGTCAACACAGGCAATCACCGTGCCGTAAAACGGCACGCGGTCCATGAACTCGACGAAGGTCTGCTCCACGTCGTCCATGTCGCGATAGCAATCCATGTGCTCGCGGTCGATGTTGGTCACCACCGAGATGATCGGCGAGAGCTTCAGGAACGAGCGGTCGCTCTCGTCGGCCTCGGCGACCAGGTACTGCGATTTGCCCAGGCGCGCATTCGAGCCCATCGCGTCCACGCGCCCGCCTACGACGACCGTCGGATCGAGGCCGCCCGCGGCAAGGACGGCTGCGGTCATCGAAGTTGTCGTCGTCTTCCCGTGCATGCCCGCGATGGCGATGCCGTATTTCAGCCGCATCAGCTCGGCCAGCATCTCGCCGCGCTGGATGATCGGAACTTTCAGGCGATGCGCTTCAACAATCTCCGGATTGCTCGCCGAGATAGCGGAACTCGCGACCACGACCTCGGCGCCACGCACATTCTCGGCGCGATGTCCTTCTTGGATCGTCGCCCCCATCTTCGCCAGCCGCCCGGTCAGCGGGTTCAGCTTCAAATCGGAGCCGGAAACGCGAAAGCCGAGGTTCAGCAGGACCTCGGCAATGCCGCTCATCCCGATGCCGCCGATGCCGACAAAATGCACGCGTTGGATCTTGGCAAACATTCCTTAAACCCAAACCGCAGAGGACGCGGAGGACGCAGAGGCTTCAATCTTAACTGCTTCCAATTCGCTATTAGTGATGGACCGAATACGCAGTCCCTAAAAACAAACACCAAAGCCCTTGTTCCTCTGCGTCCTCAGCGTCCTCTGCGGTTTGCCGTTATGTTTTTCGCGAGCTGTGCAATCGCCCGCGCCGCATCGGGCCGCGACAGCGCTCGCGCCGCGGCGCTCATTTGTCGCAATCGCGCCCGATCGGCGAACAGGCCGGCAATCGTTTCGGCCAGGCGGGCCGGCGTCAGCTCCGATTCAGGCAGCACTACCGCTGCATCCTTTGACGCCAGCGCTTCGGCGTTGCGCCGCTGGTGGTCGTCGGCAGCCCGGGGAAACGGAATGAAGATGGCCGCCCTCCCTGCCGCTGCGACCTCGGCCACCGTGCTGGCTCCGGAGCGGCACACGAGCAGGTCGGCGCGATCATAGGCCCTGGCCATGTCCTCTATATAAGGACGGACGTCGGCTTCCACGCCCTGAGCCGCGTACGCCGAGCGCACTGTCTCGAATTCCCGCTCGCCGCTCTGGTGCGTGATCGCCAGCTCCGGCACGCGGCGCCGCAGTTCCGGCAGGGCCTCGCATATCGCCCTGTTGATGGCGTGCGCGCCCTGGCTGCCGCCGAACACCAGCAGCGACGGCCCTTCCGCCTCGCCCCGAGGCGGTACCTGAAAAAACGCCGCACGCACCGGGACGCCAGTCACGTGGCACTTTCCGCCCCCGAACCAGCGGCAGCTCTCTTCAAACTGCACCGCTGCCGCCGTGACCCAGCGCGCCACGCGCCGATTGGCGAAGCCGGGCATGAGGTTCGGCTCGAAGGCGATCGTGGGAACGCCGCGCAGGATCGCCGCCAGCATGGCGGGGCCAGAGGCGTATCCGCCCACGCCAATCGCCACGTCGGGTCGGAACGCGCGCAGGATGCGACGCGAGGCCAGTATCGCCCGCGGCAGGTCGGAGACTGTCCGCAGGCGCCGCGCGAAACTGACCCTGTTCAGCGGGCCAACTTCGACGAGCCGCAACTCAAATCCGGCTTGTGGGACAAGACGCGTTTCGATGCCGCGCGAGGTGCCGATGAAGATGACTTCGGCCGCGAATTGCGACTTGAGTTCCTGTGCAATGGCCAGCGCGGGGATGACGTGCCCGCCGGTTCCGCCGCCCGCCAGGATCACGCGCATATCAGTCCGCGTGCTGGGTGATGTTCAGCAGCACCCCGATGGACGCCAGCGTAATAAACAACGATGAACCGCCATACGAGACCAGCGGCAGCGGAATTCCCTTCGTCGGCAGCATGCCCAGCACCACGCTGATGTTGAACATGGCCTGCACCACCACCATCGCCGTAATGCCGGTGGCTAGATAACGTCCGAATGGGTCCTGCGTGAGCACGGCCGCGCGCACGCCGCGATACATGAACACGGCGAACAGCGCGACCACGACCACGCTGCCCACCAGCCCCCACTCTTCCGCCAGCACGGAGAAGATGAAGTCCGTGTGCGGCTCCGGCAGATAGAAGAGTTTCTGCTTTCCTTCCATCAGTCCCTGTCCCATCACGCCGCCGGTCGACACCGCGATCAGCGACTGAATGATGTGAAAGCCGCGTCCCTGCGGGTCCGAGTAAGGATCCAGGAAGGCGAGAATCCGCTGGTAACGCCAGCCCACGCGGAAGATCAGCAGATACAGCACGGGAAGGCCCGCTACCGCCGAATAAGCGAAGTAGCGCCAGTTCATGCCAGCGATATAAAGGATCGCGCCCGTGATGGCGATGCATGCCATGGCCGTGCCCAGGTCCGGCTGCTTCACGATGAGCGCGGCAAACAGCAGGCTCGGCGCCACCGCGGGCAGCAGCGTCGCGCGCCAGTCGTCCATCGACTTGGTCCGCGTCTCGAGGAAATACGCGAGAAATAAAATGATGACCGGCTTGGCCAGTTCCGACGGCTGGAACGAGAAGCTGCCCAGGTGGAACCACCGGTGCGTGTTGTGCGAGCGATCGAGGAAAAAGACGCCGATCAGCAGCACCGTCGTGACCGCCAGCGACGAAAAGACAACCGCCGGGTGCTTGTACTGGCGGTAATCCACCTTCATCGCCAGCAACATCACCGTCAGCCCGGCGACGGCCCATGCCAGCTGGCGCAGGAAAAACGTGTACGGCGAACCGAAGCGCTCCTTGGCCACCACCGCCGAGGCGCTGAACACCATCACCAGCCCCACCAGCACCAGCATGAGGGTGACGGCAAACAACGTTTTGTCGACGCTGACCCGTTTCGCCATTTGTCAATTGCTATTTGTTATTTGTTATTGACTGAGGTCCTTCTTGCTTTCACCAGCGTGCATGCCGGGACGGTTTCAATCGCCTTACGCCACTCCCTGCTGCTTGCTCTCCCGCGCCGCAAGCGTCGCGACCAACTCTTTGAACACGCGCCCGCGATGCTCGTAGTTCTCGAACTGGTCGAAGCTGGCGCAGGCGGGCGCCAGCAGCACGATGTCGCCCGCGGCCGCGCCTTCCGACGCGCGGCGCACCGCCGTCTCCAGCGTCTGCGCCTGCACGATGGGCGCCGCGCCCGCGATCTGCGATTCGATCTTCTGCGCCGCCGCGCCAATGGTGTACACGCGCTTCACGCGCTCGCGAATCAGCGGCCCCAGTACCGAGTAGTCGCTGCCCTTGTCTTTTCCCCCGAGAACCAAATGCACTCCCGAAGAAAAGGACTCCAGCGCCTTGATGGTGGCGTCCACATTGGTCGCCTTGGAGTCGTTGTAGTAGTCCACGCCGTTCACGCGCGCCACTAACTCCAGCCGGTGCTCCACTGCCTTGAATTCGCGCACCGCGCCGCGGATGCCTTCGGCCTCCACACCGGCCAGCACGCCCATGGCGGCCGCCGCCAGCACGTTCTCCAGGTTGTGCGCGCCCTTCAGCGGAACCTCTGTTACCGGCATCACCGCACGCTCGCCCCTTTTGTCACGCCACACAATCTGTCCGTCGCGCACGAAGGCGCCCGCCTCGACGTCTTTTGTCCGGCTGAACCAGTACACGCGCGAGCGCAAGCCGGAAGCCATTGCTGCACATGTCGCATCGTCAGCGTTGAGTATTGCGAAGTCTTCAGCGGTCTGCTTTTCAAAGACGCGTGCCTTCGCAGCCGCGTACGCCTCAAACGTCCGATGCCGATCCAGATGGTCCGGCGTGACGTTCAACACTGCGGCGATGTGCGCCCGGAAAGTCTCAATCGTCTCCAGCTGAAAGCTGGACACCTCCAGCACCGTCCAGCCATCGGCCGTCGAGCGCTCGACCAGCGAAATTGCCGGCGTCCCGATGTTGCCGCCCACCAGCGTCGGCTTCCCCCCGCGCCCAATCACCTGGCCGGCAAGCGTGGTGGTCGTCGTTTTCCCGTTAGAACCGGTGATGGCGACGATTCGTCCCTTCAAAAACCGCGCCGCCAGCTCCACCTCGCCGATGATCGGCACACCCAGCGCCCGCGCCTGCTGGAGCGGCGCCGCGTCGTAGGGCACCCCGGGGCTGACGACGATCAGGTCCTGGTCCTGGAAGGTGCGCTCGCCGTGCCCGCCGGTTTCCACCGTGATCCCGCGGTCGAGCAGCGACGGGATTTCGCCCCGCAGTTCGGCCGCCGGCTTGGCGTCCGAGACGGTGACGCGCGCGCCGCGGTCTTGCAAAAAACTGGCCGAGGCCACGCCGGAGCGCCCCAATCCGACCACCAGCACGCGCTTGCCGCTCAACTCCATCGGGGAAGGCAATCTGGGCCCATTGTGCCACGAACACCCTGTGGATTATGTCTTTAGACACCGTCATTGAGCGCCGGGAACCTTATTCCTCACCGCCCTGCGACGCCTGACGCCGCTCGCTCACCACTGCGCCTTCAATTCGTCCAGGCAGCCGGTGTATCCTGCCCTGCCCACATTTCAGGGGTCTCCCGCCATGCGATTGATCTGCGTTCTGCTGCTGTGCCTGGTTGCCGCCTCCGCGTTCGCCGCCGATTCGGCGGTCAGCTATCAGAACCTGCGCCAGGGCCAGGTGGTCCACGGCTTCGAAGCGGTCGCTGTTTATCTCAACGACGCCGACCAGCCCATGGGCGCGCGCTTCAAGCATCGCGCCACCGGATTCACGCTCGACCTGCTGCAAATCCAGACCGTCCCGCAGGCCATGGTGTGGGCTGAAACCGTGCCCACCTCCGACATGGGCGAGCCGCACACGCAGGAGCACCTGCTGCTGCTCAAGGGCAATCGCGGACGCACGCTGAGCGCGAACCAGGGCATGTCGCTGATCGTGGAGAACGCCTACACCGAGCAGTGGCACACGCGCTACGTCTTCAACACCGCCGCCGGCCCCGACGTCTTCTTCGACGAACTCCAGGACACGCTCGACGCGCTCCTCCACCCCGACTACACCGACGAGGAAATCCGCCGCGAAGTGCGCAACTTCGGCGTCACCGAGCGTGCCGACAAGTCGCTGTGGCTGGAAGAAAAGGGTTCCGTCTACAACGAGATGGTTTCCTCGTTCGCGCGCCCGGGATCGCGCCTCCGCCGGCAGCTTCAGGCGATGGTCTACGGCCCGCAGCATCCGCTGGCGCTCTCATCCGGCGGATGGCCGCCCGCGCTGCGCCAGATGCAGCCCGGGCACATCCGCAAATTTCACGCCGACCACTACGTGCTCTGGAACATGGGCGTGATCGCCTCACTGCCGAAATCGGTTTCACTCAACGAAGCGCTCCGCCGGACGTCGGCCATCCTGAACGCATTTCCCGCCAGCGACCATCGCAAGACGGGCATCGTGACCGGCGCCACCATGCCCGCGCCGCAGCCCGCCGAGGCGGGCAGCGTCGCGGTGGCCGAGTATCCAAGTGCCAACGAGCAGGAGCCAGGCCTCGTGTTCTTTTCCTGGCCCGCTGAGCGCAATCTCGATGAGCGCGAAGAAGTGCTCGCCAATCTCTTCCTTGAAACCATCGCCGGCGACGCCGACACCAACCTCTACAAGCGCCTGGTGGACACGCGCACGCGCGAGCTCGATACCGGCGCCACCTCCGTTAACGCATTCATGACGCGCGACCAGGGAATGCCCGTCAGCATCGTTATGGGCAACGTGCGGCAGGAGTTCATCAATCCCGAAGGCTTGCAGAAAATCCGCACGCTCGTGCTCAAGGAACTCGATCGCGTTGCCGCCTGGCCCGATGGATCGCCCGAGCTGGCCGAGTTCAACAGCCGGCTGCGCTCGCGCATCACCGAAACGCGTCGCGACCTGAACAAGCAGATGAACACGCCGCCGCGCTTCGGCATTCGCAGCGTCAACAGCCAGTGGCCCGACCATCTGGCCATGATCAACGCCACGCCCGGCTTCCGGAAGTCGCTCACGCTCAAGCCTGACATCGCTTTCGTCGAGCAGCAACTCGCCGGCGCCCGGAACATCTGGCGCACATACCTGCCCAAGTGGAAGCTCGCGGGTGTCACGCCGTACGTGGCCGGTTCGCGCCCGAGCAGCAGGCTCCTGCAACAGGAGCTGCGCGAGCGCAACGAGCGCGCTGCCGCCGAAGTGGAGCGTCTGAAGACGGTCTACAGCGTGACCGACGCGCAGGAAGCCGTGCGCCGCTACCAGGCCGACTACGACAAGAACTCGGCGGAGCTGGAAACCATCGCGCAGAAGACGCCCATGCCGCCGTTCATCAAAAAGCCGCCGCTCACGCTCGACGACGACCTCGATTACAGCGTCTCCAAGCTCCCCGGCGGCATTGACCTGGTCACATCGCGCTTCGACAACATGACCGGCGCCACCGTCGGCCTGGCGCTCAACGTGCGCGGCGTTGCGCCCGAGCGGCTGGTCTACCTCTCGCTGCTGCCGGAACTGCTCACGCGCACCGGCGTGCTCCGCGACGGAAAGCCCGTCAGCTTCGAGCAGATGTCCGACGAGCTCCGCAAGCAGGTCCTTTCCCTCGACGCCAGGTTCACTACCAGCGTCCGCACCGGACGCGTGGAGCTGGAAGTGCTCGGCGCCGGCAACGACATGGCCGAGTCGCGGCGCGCGCTCGAGTGGATGCGCGACGTCCTCACCGCTCCCAACTGGACCGAGCAGAACCTGTCGCGCATCAGCGACGTGGTGGACCAGCAGCTCTCGCGCCTGCGCCGCGTGATGTTCGGCGCGGAAGAAAGCTGGGTCAACAATCCCGCCAACGCGCTGCTCACGGAAAACAATCCAGCGCGGCTCAGCGCGGCCTCATTCCTCACGCAGGAACACAACGCGCACCGCCTTCGCTGGCTGCTGAAAGGGGCCGGCAACGACGCCGAGCGCGCCGCCATCACCAGCTTCCTCAACAATCTCTCGGGCGCGGCATCTCAGGGCGATCGCAAGTCGCTGAAGGCGATGCTGGCCGCGATGCAGGGTAAGCCCGCCGACGTCTCAGCGTCGCTTAAACCGCACGTCGACGCCTTCAATGCGCTGCCCGGCGCCGCCAAGTCCAACGCCGCCGCTGCGGCACGCGATCTCGACGTCCTGCTCTCCGACCTGCCGGAAAACAGCCTGCAGCAGGACTGGGCGTATCTCTGCCGCCAAATGCTCCACGATCTGCTCGTGCCACCCGCCAAAACCCTGGCCGAACTGAACGCGCTGCGCCGCGACATCCTCAAGACCGGCAACGCGCGCATGTTTCTGGTGGGTGGCCCGCAGGCCGAGAAGCAGCTCAGCGCCGGGATCAATCAGCTCGTCGCCCACCTTTCCGTCGCGCCTGCCGACGCGCCCCGCGCCGGCTCCAGCGGCCTGATCACCGACCGCGTGCATCAGCGCCAGGCCGATGCCAGCCTGCTGTACTCCGGATTGATGGCGCCCAGCCTGCAAGGCGGCGTGGTGCTGCATTCCATTCCGGGCGTGACCTACGACACGACCGACCGCGAGCAGCTCCTCGACTATCTCGCCTCGCGCATCTACGGCGGCGCCGGCGCCCACGGCGTCTTCATCAAGACGGTCAGCTCCGGCATGGCGTACAGCAACGGCCTGCGCGGCAGCGTGGCCGATGGCCGCGTGGGCTACTACGCCGAGCGCACGCCGGAGATTCCGCAGACCATCAGGTTCGTGATCGACATCGTGAAGCAGCCGCCGCACGACCAGCGCCTGGTCGAGTACGCCGTGGCGCAGGTCTTCCAGGCCACGCGCGCGCCCGCGTTGTTTGAAGACCGCGGCGAGGGCATCGCCGCCGACCTGGCCGACGGCGTTACGCCGGCGAAAGTCCGCGCGCTGCGCCAGGCCGTGCTCGCGCTGCGCAACGAGCCCGGCATCGCCGACAAGCTCTTCGCTCGCGCCGCCGCCGTTTACGGACGCATGCTGCCCGGCATGGGCGTGAAGACGTCAACCGTGCCCGGCGCCAGCTACTTCGTCATCGGCGCCGAAAAGCAGCTCAACGCCTACCAGTCTTACCTGTCGCAGGTCGAAGGCCCGCAGACGAAGCTGCAGCCGCTCTACCCGCGCGACTTCTGGCAGCCGGCGACGTTCAGCGAGGCGGCAGACTCAGGCGGCGGGGACAAGTAACACCGCTGCTGGCTGCTCGCTCTTCGCTGCTGGTCAGAGCGTACGACCAGCAGCTAGCAGCCGGCAGCTAGTAGCAGGTTCAACGCAGCTTCAGCGTCGTCAGCGCGAACAGCGCGAACACCAGCGAGGCGATCCAGAAGCGCACGATGATCTTCGACTCGCTCCAGCCCAGCAGCTCGAAGTGATGGTGCAGCGGCGCCATCTTGAAAATCCGCTTCTTGCGCAGCTTGTACGACGCCACTTGCAGGATCACCGACAGCGCTTCGATCACGAAAATCCCCCCAATAAACGGCAGCAGCAGCTCCTGCTTGATGATCACCGCCACCGTGCCGATGGCGCCGCCCAGGGCGAGCGAGCCCACGTCGCCCATGAAGATTTCTGCCGGGTGCGCGTTGTACCAGAGGAACCCGATGGCCGCCCCCACCATCGCGCCGCAGAAGATGGTTAACTCGCCCACTTGCGGCATGCGCGAGAGTTCCAGGTAGTCGGCGAACACGGCGTGCCCGCTCACGTACGTCAGCACCGTCAGCGCGCCCGCGGCGATGACCGTGCAGCCGATCGCCAGTCCGTCCAGCCCGTCCGTCAGGTTCACCGCGTTCGATGAGCCAACGATGATCAGCGACACGAACGCGATGAACGGCAGAAATGCCAGCGCGTACAGATAGCCGTGTTCGAGCGCGTTGATGACCAGGTCAGGCCGGAACTGTTTGAAGAACGGCACGATCAGGTGCGTGGAATATTCGCCGCGCGCGGTGAACAGCATGAGCACCACGGCGATCACGAACGCCGTCAGAAACTGCAGCAGCAGCTTGGTGCGTCCGGTCAGGCCGAGGTTCCGCCGGTGCACGACTTTCTGGTAGTCGTCGGCAAAGCCGATTCCGGCGAATGCCAGCGTGGAAAGCACCGCGATCCAGACGTAGCGATTGCGCAGGTCGGCCCACAGGATGGTCGGCGCCAGGATCGAGATCACAATGAGCACGCCGCCCATCGTCGGCGTGCCGGCTTTCTTCTGGTGCGCTTTCGGACCTTCTTCGCGGATGAACTGGCCGATCTGGAACTCACGCAGCCGGCGGATGACCGCCGGGCCCACGATGAGCGCCATGAACAACGCCGTCAGCGAAGCAAACGCGGTGCGGAACGTAAGAAATCGGAAGAGCCGAAAAGGAGTGAAGCCGAGGTGGAAAATCTTTTCGTAGAGCAGCCAGTAGAGCAATCGTCCGCGACCTCACTGATTCCGTTTGCCTGATCCGGTTCGCTACACCAACGATGACGCCCCACGTTCGCGACGCGCCGTTTGCGGCGCTAACGTCGGGTCGTACTCTTTCCCTGCGCCGCTCGCCACGCGTCAAGCGCCTTCTCTAATTTGACACCGCGCGACGCCTTCAGCAGCACCGCGTCGCCCGGCCTCACGTTGGCTGCCAGCCACGCGCCCGCCTGCTCCGGCGTGTCCACGAACTCGGCCGCCACGCCCGCCGCCCTGGCCGCATCCACGATCTCGCGCGCCATACCGCGCACGCCGAGCACGAAGTCGAGCTTTTGCCCCGCCATGTGCTCGCCCGCCGCCCGATGCAGGCTCGGACCCTCCGGCCCAAGCTCGAGCATTTCGCCCGCCACCGCGATGCGCCGCTTGGCCGCGACGGCGGCGAGCGCGTCCACCATGGCTGCCAGCGCTTTCGGATTTGAATTGTAGCAATCGTTCAAGACCGTGGCCCCTGACAACTCCAGCACCTCCCCGCGTTTTTCTGCGGGCGCGAGCGTGGCCAGCCGGCCGGCGGCCTCCGAAGGCGTCAGCCCGCGGTCCATGCCCACCGCGGCCGCTGCCAGCGCGTTGTAGATGTTGTGCTCGCCCACCAGCGGGAGGCGCACCGGCTCGGTGCATCCGCCGGCCACCAGGCTGAACTCCGATCCGCTGCCGCCGCGCACAATGACGTTCTCGGCGCGAACGTCCGCCGGCCTATGAATGCCAAACGTCGTGACCCGGCCCTTGAAGTCGCGGCCGAATTGGGAAACGTACTCGTCGTCGGCGTTGAGCACGGCCGTGCCATTCGGCGGCAGCGATTCGATCAGCTCGTACTTGGCGCGCGCGATGTCGCCGACCGAATTGAAAAACTCCAGGTGCACGGGCCCCACGTTGGTCACAACGCCCGCATTCGGCTGCGCCAACTTGGCCAGCGCGGTGATCTCGCCGGCGTGCGACATGCCAAGCTCCATCACCGCCAGCTCGTGCTCCGGCTCCAGCCGCAGCAGTTGCAGCGGCAGTCCGAAGTGATTGTTCAGATTTCCTTCCGACTTGAGCACGCGGAAGCGCGACGCGAGCACGTGCGCGATCGCTTCTTTCGTTGTGGTCTTCCCTGCCGAGCCGGTAACGGCGATGACGGGCCTTCCCCAGATGCGGCGCACGCCCGCGCCCAGGCACTGCAAAGCGGCGAGCGTGTCGGAGACGAGCAGCAGCTTCCCGCGCTCGGCAAAGCGGGCCGCGTGGCCTTTTTGAATCACGGCGGCAACCGCGCCCGCTCCGAGCGCCTGTTCCACGAAGTCGTGGCCATCGAAACGTTCGCCCTTGATCGCGACGAACAGCTCGCCCGGGCGGACGGTGCGCGAGTCAATCGAATAGCCCTCAGCTATAGCTTCGCCGATGAACTCGCCTTCCGCCGAGGTGAGGTCGGCCACGCGCCAGAGCGGCAGCTTCACGATTGGCTCCGCGCCGGCGCGGCGGCGCCGTGGCCGAGCGCCTCCAGCGCCTCGCGCGCCTCCGTCACGTCGTCAAACGGCGCCGTACCGGCGCGCGTTACCTGCACTTTTTCGTGGCCCTTGCCTGCCAGCAGCACGATGTCGCCCGGCTTGGCCTCCGCAATCGCCAGCCGGATCGCGGCGCGCCGGTCCGGCTCCACCTTATATTTGACACCGGAGCGCTGCACGCCGGGCACCGCCTCGTCAATGATCGCCATCGGGTCTTCGCTGCGCGGGTTGTCGCTGGTCACGATCACCAGGTCGCTGCCCGCGCCGGCAGCGTGCCCCATGAGCGGGCGCTTGGCGCGGTCGCGGTCGCCCCCGCACCCGAACACGGTGATCACCCGGCCCGAGTGCGCCATGCGTCCAATGAAATCGCGCGCCACCGTGAGCAGGTTCTTGAGCGCGTCGTCGGTGTGGGCGTAGTCAACCACCACCGTGAACGGCTGGCCCAGGTCAACCCGCTCGAAGCGCCCCGGAACACGCTCCAGCGCAGCCACGCCCGCCTGGATCTGCTCCGGCGTGCAGCCGCGCGCAAACGCCGCCGCCGCCGCTGCCACGATGTTGAACACGTTCACCCGCCCGATGAGCGCCGACTCAATGCGCACGCCGCCGCCGGGAGCGACGAGATCAAATCGCGTACTGCGCGGTGAAAGCTGAAGCTGCACCGCGCGGAAGTCACCGCTGAATAGCCCATAGCTATGGACCTTGGAGCCGCGCTCGCGGGCAAAACCCACCAGCCGCGCGCCGTAGGGATCGTCGGTATTGACCACGGCGTGCACCGGCGGCTCCGTTCCCGTCCCCTCGAACAGTGCGCGCTTGGCCAGGAAGTACTGTTCGAGATCGGTGTGATAGTCGAGGTGGTCGCGCGTGAGATTGGTGAACACCGCGACATGAAACGGCATGCCCCACACCCGCCCCTGCGCCAGCGCATGCGACGATACTTCCATCACCGCTTCCGTCGCGCCCGAGCGCAGGCCCTTGTCGAGCATGCGGTTGATTTCCAGCGACTCGGGCGTAGTATGCGGCGCGGCGAAGACTTCGCCCGCCACGTGATACTCGATGGTGCCGATCAGCACCGACCCGCGCCCCGCCGCTTTCAGAATGGATTCCAGCAGGAACGTGGTCGTGGTCTTGCCGTTCGTTCCGGTGATTCCGTTCAGCGCCAGCTTGCGCGCCGGACTGCCGTAAAGCCGCGCGCCCATCTCCGCCAGCGCGCGGCGTCCGTGCTCCACGCGCGCCCAGCCCACTCCCTCGCGCGGCGGCGTCTGCGCCGAATCGGTCACCACCGCGGCAGCCCCGTTCGCGACGGCCGCGTCAATGTAGCGGTTGCCGTCGGTCGTCTCGCCGCGCATGGCGACAAACACGTTGCCCGGGCGCACGCGCCGCGAATCGTGTTCCAGCCCGGTGATCTCGGGATTGGGTCCGGCTACGGCAGACTTCGCCGCCGCCTCGCCCAACAACTCAAGGAATCTCATTGCTCGCGATTATAAGCTGCCGCTGTTTTCCGCCCCGCGACTCTGGTGCTGCTACCTTCGTTCCCCGTCCCTTCCAGGTTGCAATCGCCGCTCGGGTGGCGCAGAATGCCTCGCCTTGGAGCGCGCATCGTCACTCCCGGCCAGCCTGCGCTCCTTTGCGCCCACCCTGTTCCTGCTGGCGCTCTCGGTCCTCATTAATTATGTGGACCGCGGCAACCTCTCGCTCGCCGCGCCGCTGCTCAAAGACGAGCTGCGTATCTCCGCCTCTCAGCTCGGCATCCTGCTCTCCGCGTTTTTCTGGACCTACACGCTCATGCACCTGGTGAGCGGCTGGCTCGTGGACCGTTTCGACGCCACGCTCGTCATCGCCGCCGGGTTCCTTGCCTGGACGCTGGCCACCGCTGCCACCGGCCTGGTCCAGGGCTTCGCCATGCTGATGGTCATGCGCTTCGCGCTCGGCGTGGGCGAATCGGTGGCATTCCCGGCCTGCTCCAAGATCCTCGCGCAGCATGTCCCGGAGTCTTTTCGCGGACTGGCCAACGCGATTGTGATCGCGGGCATGAAGTGTGGCCCGGCCGTGGGCACGTTCGTCGCCGGATCGCTCATGGCCTGGTATGGATGGCGCCCTGTCTTCGTGTGGATAGGCCTCGCCGGCCTGCTCTGGCTGCCCGCCTGGATGCGCTGGCGTCCCCGTCGCCCCGTGTTTGGCGGCACGCCGCTGCGGATTCGCACCATCGACATTTTGCGCCAGGGCTCCTTCTGGGGCGTTTCCGCCGGTCAGTTCGCCGCCAACTACGCGCTTTATCTGCTGGTCACGTGGCTGCCGTTTTACCTGGTGCACGAACGCGGGCTCACCATGCAGGTGATGGCGCGCACCGCCGCTCTTCTTTACCTCACCGACGCCGCAGCCGCGATCATCACCGGATTCACGACCGACTTCTTCATCGCGCGCGGTAACTCGCCCACCCTGGTGCGCAAGGCCGCCATCGCTACCGGCCACATTACAGCCGCGATGGCTCTGGTCCTCGCCGGCATCGCCGGCGACCAAACCTATATGGCCTTGCTCGCGGTCGCGGCGATCGGATGCGGCATCACCAGCTCCGGCCTCTACGCCTTTTCGCAGGCGCTCGCCGGACCGCAGGTGGCCGGCCGCTGGACGGGCCTGCAGAACGGCCTCGCCAATTTCGCCGGCGTTGTCGGGCCGGCCCTGACCGGCTTCGTGGTTGACTGGACGGGACGCTTCCAGACCGCGTTCGTGATCACCGCAGTTGTTTCCGTGCTCGGCGCAGCCTGCTGGGTCTTCGGCGTCGGCAAGCTGGAACAGGTCGCCTGGGTGGAAACTCTGCAAGCACGAGGCGTTGCCCCGGCCCGCTGAGCGATGGCGCGCCCCAGCTCTGTCTTCTCCTGGCAGACGTGGGACAACTACTCCGTCCCTCTGCCGCTATCGCCCGAACCTGACCGCCACATGCGCGCCCGCCGGAATCCTGCTGCCCGCCGGCGGTGACTGCTCGCGCGCCACGCCGCTGCCGAGCGCGTCCACTTCCAGGCCCTCGGCCTGGGCCAACTCGATCACCTGTCTCAGCGGTTTGCCCACAAACTGCGGCACCACCGTCCCGCCCTCAACGTCGAGCACCACCGTGCCGGTGTCCGCGGCCTTGATCTGGGCCGGCGTGAGCTTGGGTTCGAGCGGCTCCGTGTTGCGCGCCGGCTGCGGACGCGCCTTCTCCGGCTTGAACGACGCCGCCACCAGCCTGGCCGGCGCGGCCGGCGCCGCGACCGGTTGCGCCAGCTTCGACTGCACCGACGCGTCGTCGTCATCGCCCTGCCCGCCGAAATCGAGCGACGCCGACAGCCGGTCCGGCGAGCTCTCCTCCAGGTCGGCGTCGCGTACGCGGGCGCGCAGGGTACTCTGTCTCGGCGCGCGCAAATCGAGATCGTGTTGCACATTCATGTAGGCGAGCACGTCCTGCGCGATGCGCGCGAACACCGGCGCGGCAATCTGTCCGCCCTGGTGCAGGCCGCTGGCGGAGTCGAGGATCACCACGATTGTCACCGCCGGATCGCTCGCCGGCGCATAGCCGCCGAACGACGCCACGTATTTGGTCTTGGAATAAGCGCCGGTGGCCGGATCAACCTTCTGCGCCGTGCCCGTTTTGCCCGCCGCGCTGTAGCCCTCGAGCTGCGCCTTGGGCCCGGTGCCGTACTGCACCACCGCCTCCAGCATGCGGCGCATTTTTGCCGCCGTCTCCGGCGAGATCACTCGCCGCTCCGTCGGCGGCTTGTACGCGGCGGGCGCGACCACGGCGGGCGCGTTCGCCGACGCCGGCTGCGCCGCCGGCGGACGTCCGTTCAGCAGGATGTGCGGCGGCGTCCACACCCCGTTGTTGGCAATCGTCGAAATCAGCGCCGCCAGCTGAACCGCCGACACGCCAATCTCCTGACCCATCGAAATCGCGCCGATGGAAACTTTCGACCAGCGGGTCACCGGCTTCGTCATTCCGCGCGTTTCGCCCGGCAATTCGATGCCGGTCTGCGAGCCGAATCCGAAGGCGCGAATGTACTGGTCAAAGCGCTCGTTGCCCAGCCGCAGCCCGATCTTGATCGCGCCCACGTCGCTGGAATTGGCGATCACCTGCTCGATGGTGAGATTGCCGTACGCCTTGTGGTCGCGGATGCGCAATCCACCAATGACAATGGACCCCATCTGGCAGTCCACCACTTCGTCGGGCCGCGTCAGCTTCTCTTCCAGCGCCGCCGCGATGGTCACGATCTTGAACGTCGAGCCGGGCTCGTAGATGTCGCTCACCGCGCGGTTCTTCATCTGCGCCGGCGAGATGCCGCGGAAATTATTCGGATTGAACGTGGGCCGGTTCGCCAGCGCCAGGATTTCGCCGTTG
Source organism: Terriglobales bacterium (assembly GCA_035651995.1). NCBI lineage: Bacteria > Pseudomonadati > Acidobacteriota > Terriglobia > Terriglobales > Terriglobales bacterium. The sequence goes on from DASRER010000033.1 coordinate 20,598, forward strand.
CGCGGGTTCTGCACGATGACCGTGCCGGCCTCCGAGCGCGTCTCGCGCATGGCGCGGTCCAGTTCCCGCTCCGCGATGTACTGGATCTTTTCGTCGATGGTGAGCGTCAGGTTCTGGCCGGGTTCGGGCTGATGCTCCACGCGGCCGAACCAGCGTCCACGGGCGTCGCGCTGGATGAGCATCTTGCCCTGTTCGCCGCGGAGCTGCGCGTCGAAGGCGCGCTCGATCCCGCCCAGGCCTTCGTCATCCATGCCCACGTAGCCCACCACCTGCGCCGCCAGCTCGCGCTTGGGATAAAACCGCTTCGGTTCCTTCGTGAAGTAGATCCCGCGCAGGTTCAGCGCGCGCACGCGGTCGGCCGTCGGCGGATCGAGCTTGCGCGCCACCCAGGCGAAGGCGCGCGACGACTTCATGCGCGCCAGGATGTCGCTCGAATCCTGGCCCACGATCTTGCCCAGCAGGGCGGCGGTGCTTTCCGGGTCGGGAATTTCGCTCGGGACGGCGAACACCGAGTCCACCATCACCGACATGGCCAGCTCGTGCCCGGCGCGATCGAAGACAACGCCGCGCCGCGCCGCGACTTCCACCGTCCGCAATTGCTGGCGCGCGGCCCGCTGCTGGAAGTCGCCGTACTCAACCACCTGCAACTGCGCCAGCCGCAGCGATATCGCCACCGCCCAGAACCCAACGGCTGCGCCAAAAATGTAGAGCCGCTTGCGGGCTGTGTCTTTGTTCGGAGTGGTCATGCTGAGCGAGCGCGAAGCGCGAGTCGAAGCATCCCTGCCTCACTACTGCCGCCGCTGACACAACAAAAAAGCCGAGCCGCGGCCGCCATTCGATGAATGTAGAGCCGCTTGCGGGCTGTGTCTTTGTTCGGAGTGGTCATGCTGAGCGAGCGCGAAGCGCGAGTCGAAGCATCCCTGCCTCACCACTGCCGCCGCTGACACAACAAAGCCGGCCCGAGCCGCGGCCGCCATTCGATGATTGATAACCCCAGCACACGCTATGGACCGGCGGTGCTGGGGTTAATCGGTTTGCAACCCTGTTGAAGCTGAAAACCGATCTCGATGACGGGATACGCCCGCCACAAATTGTTAACGCAGCGTGGCGACTTCCGCCGCCGGCGGTGTGTAGCGCGCCAGCACCGGCCCGCCTGCTTCCTGCTGCGAGTTGTCGATGCGCTGCACCTGTCCGACCTCGGGCGATTGCAGGCCCATGCGCCGCGCCAGCACGTCGATGCGCTCCGGATCGCGCAGCGCCGCTTCTTCCAGCCGCAATTCGCGATTCAATTCCACCAGGCTTTCGCGCTGCGCCTTCTGCTGCTCGATGCGGTATCCGTACTCCACCGCGCTGAAGTGCTGCCAGGCGTAGAACATCACCATCAGGAACAGCAGCGAGCACGACGCGGCAAACATCATCATGTCGCGCGTGCGGCGCGGGTCGGCGACCTTCACCAGGCGCGAGTTGTCGATGACTTTTTCGAAGTAGATCTCCGGCATGCCGCGCGTCACCGCCACGCGGCGCGGCGCCACTTCGGTGGCCGGCTTGATGCGCGACCAGACGCGCGCCGCCGGTACTGCCCAGTTCAGAGCCCCGGCTGCCATTTACGCCACTCCGGCAACTGCTTCTCGCTGCGGAAGCTCGTAGACCGCGATCGATTCCATCTCGGCGAGCTGCGCTTCCAGCTCCAACTGGTGGACGTGCTCTTCAGCCCGCTCCACCGCGACCATCAGTTCGTCAATCAGTGTTCCCCGATGCATCCCTGCACCTCCGCCCCGCCAACCTTTTCCGGGACGGCGCCGGAAAGAAGGATTGGTTCCCGGCCGCAGCCGGCGGACCCGGGGAGGGTCCGTTTTCGCCCTAGTACAGGTTCGCAGTGCCGTCCCGAAACTTGAGCCGTTTGCGCGGCCTCTGGGCCGCGCGGCGAAATCCCGAGCGAATGCGAGGGATCTCAACCGGCTCCATAACTTCCCCCCGGCCTCGGCCGGGGCCCCGGTTGGTTGTCCGGGGGAACTTGCTTTGGTGCCCCACCTTCGCGCCGCGTTCTTTGCCTGGCTAACGTGGCGAAGCCCCTAAACTCTCTCCGCCGCTCGCAGCTTGGCGCTGCGCGAGCGCGGGTTCCGCGCCACTTCTTCCTCGTCGGCGGTTACCGGCTTTTTCGTCAGCAGCCGGTACCAACCCTGGTGCGCGCCGTGGCGCAGCGCGTCTTTCACAATGCGATCTTCCAGCGAGTGGAAACTGATCACCACCAGCCTCCCGCCCGGGCCCAGGACGCGCGGCGCCGCGCCCTCACTCAGCAGCGCCTGCAAGTCGTCCAGCTCTCGGTTTACCCAAATTCGGATTGCTTGGAAGGTCCGCGTCGCGGGATGAATCTGCCGGCGATTCATTGGCCGGGCCGCGGCCGATACCACCTGCGCTAAATGCGCCGTACTGCGTATCGGCCGCGCCCGACGAATGGCTCTGGCGATTCTCCGCGACCTCCTTTCCTCACCGAATTCGTAAATCAGATCGGCAAGCTCGCGCTCACCGAGCCGATTTACCGCTTGATCGGCGGTGCGCTCGCTGCGCGTGTCCATGCGCATGTCGAGCGGCCCTTCCGCCTGAAAACTGAATCCCCGCTCCGCCTCTCTGAGCTGCATCGAGCTCAGCCCCAGGTCGGCCAGCAGTCCGTCGGCTGAATCGCTTGCGAGATCCGCGACTTCCGCGAAGCTCGCCTGCTTCAGCTCGATCTGCGGCCACTCGCCCGCCAGTTCCGCGGGCGGCTGTAGGCGTTGGCGGGCGATGGCCAGCGCTGCTGAGTCCTTATCGAAGCCAATCAAACGTCCCCGTGCGCCCAGGCGTCTTGCGATTTCGTACGCGTGCCCGCCCAAACCCACCGTGGCGTCGATATAGGTCCCACCGCGCTTTACGGCCAGAAATTCGATCGCCGTTTTTAAAAGAACCGAAGCATGGCCTTGCCCACCATGCCCGCCCTGCTCGAGGGCGCCGTGCCCACTTCCAATCTCGTCTGCCATTCACGCCGCCCTGCTCCGCGGCGTCCGCCGTTCGCTAGATCCCCAGATCGTCCAGAGTCTTCTCATCCTCGGCCGTGAACGGGTTCTCAGCGATCTCCTTGCGGAAGGCCTCCATGTTGCGCACTTCCAGATAGCTCAACTGGCCCAGCACCGCCGCTTCGCCCTTCAGTTCGGCCGCATCGCGCAGCAGCGCCGGAATCAGCAGCCGACCCTGCCCGTCCATTTCCACCACCTGCCCGTAGTAGTTCGTCCGGTTGAGGAATTTCTTCTTGGTGGGATTGAAGGTGGAGAGCCGGTTCAGCTTCTCCTCGATGCGCTGCCACTCCTCGAAGGGATACACCAAGGCACTTTTGCCATCCAGGCTGGTGATGTAGAACTGATTGCCGTATTTCTCGTCCACCACGCGCTTGAACTCGGCCGGCACCTTCAGCCTGCCCTTTTCGTCTACGCGGGTTGGATGGTTGCCGCGAAACATGCGTCCTGCCTCGGTGCGGGGCCTTGGGTGCTAGAAACTTGGGTCCTGAGGTCTTCGGTCCTAAACTCTTGATTCCGGCTGCTACTGCCGCAGCCAGGGAGGTCAAAGCGGTCAAAACTTCGGTGCTTTCGGGCTCGCTGGTGCGGTTTGTCGGCTTTTTATCCGCCATTTGGCTGGCGCTCCACTTCGGTAGCGCTTCCCCCACCGGACACCCTGTAACCACCACTTTGGACCACTTTCGACCACATCCTACGCCTAATCCGTTTGCTGTCAATAAAAATCTTTAAGGTGGCCGCCCTACCCTTCCCTACCCCCGGCAAAGCGCAAGGAATCGCATCGCCAAGATTCGCGGCCACCAGCGGCGGGGTTTACTAACTTGGTTCAAGTCGGCCTAAGTCGAGGCTGAGCAGCGGATTTCCACCGAAACGCTCGATTTCGACAACTTGGTGTCTAGGCGCGGCAGGGAGAGGGGAGCTGCCGACTAACAATTTTGGAAGGGGAATTGATTTTCCCGAAACGGAACTACTTTTGCTCAGAAAATTTCATGGTGTCGAGCAACCAGCAACTCGCGTTGTGTTCTAATCGCGCACGGCTCAACCTAGATTCCGAGGTGCAGAATGCGCGATTCCCGCCACCTCCTCGCCCCCCTGATCCTGCGGTGTTCAGCCTTGTTTGTCCTAACGGCAGTTGCAGTCGCCGCGGACGCCCCAGCATCGAAGCCGAAGTCGCCTCCGGATAAACCGCAGAAGCTCATTGCGCCCTACTGGACGCTCGAACCCGGCTGGCATACCTCACTTGAAATCCGCAACAACTACGCTGCCCGCCCGCTAACCGTCACGCCCATCCTCCGCACCGCAAGCGGCGAGCAGCTGACGCTCGACGCGATTGACCTCAAACCCAGCGAGGGCCGCCGAATTGACCTGGCGCTGGCGACCGTGAAGTATCCGCCCTTGCTCGGCGACCGCGCCTATGGTTCTGTCGTGCTGCAATTCACCTCAGCCATGGCATTCAACGTGTATGCGGCCACCATGGTGCACATGCCGGGCAAGGCCATCGCCTACCACTTCGACGCCACCGACGAGCTCTCGGGCTTCGGAGCCGGCACATACGAAGGCATCTGGTGGATGCCGAGCACAACCGCCCACGGGCAGATGATGATTTCCAATACATCCGACCAGCCCGTAAACGCGAACGTAACGTGGTTCGATTCCAACGGGGCTACGCAGAGCACGCCGCTTGGCCTGGCAGCCGGCCAATCCCGCCGCCTCGACGTGCGCGACGCCATCACGCGCGGCAACCTCGCCGGCGATCACGGCGGCCTTCGCATTCAACTCGACGCCAAAGCTGGCTCGGTCTTCCTCGGCCACATCCTGTACGACGAAACCGCCAACTTCGGCGGTACGGTCAAGATGTTCGAGAAGTACAAATTCCACTCCAAGGCCACGACCAACACCATCCGCGCGCCCATGATTGCGCTCACCGAACCCGACGCGGCGCTGAATTTTCCCGCCGGGACCAAGCTCAACCCAACCGTATTCGTTCGGAACACGACGGCAGCCCCGAAGGACGTATCTCTGATGATTCGTTGGTTTGAGGGCGACAAGTCCGCCGCGGTCACCGTGCCATTAGGGCCGCTGGCAGCCAATGAAACCCGGGCCCTGAGTCTGCGGCAATTGCAAAACGACGGCGTCTTGCCCTCCTCAGCGCACTTCGCCGCCGTCCACTTCACCTACCAGGGCGACACCGGCGATTTGGTCGCGCTCGCCGCCTCCTACGACGACACTCTCCGCTATGGCGCGCAGTCACCCTTCGGCGACATGGTTTCCCATATGCTCGTGGGCACCCTCTGGACAGCCGATGTGCTCCACAACAGCATCATTACTGTAGGCAATGCCGGCACGAACCCAGCGGAAGTGGCGATAACACTGGTTTCGGCGGACGGAACTTTTCGTTACGAGCTTCCACACGCCATGCTGAGCGCTAGCGAGCAGACTTGGGTCAACATCGGCCAGCTCGTCAACAATCACGTTCCCGACCGCAAGGGCAAGGTGTTCCCCGACGGCACCACCTCCGGTACGTACGAGATCGAAGACGTGAAGAACCTGCCGAACGGCTATCTTTACGAAGGCAAGCTGGTGATGGACAAGACATACGGCCACGTCGGCTACGGTTGCGCCCAGTGCTGCGGATATAACCAGCCAACCGAAACTGAAGATCCTCTCCTCGGCCCTTTGCCAAACGGCAATGACCAAAAAGTTTGGGCCACCAACTGCGTCGGGACACCGAACGATGTCACGCCGTGGACTTACCAATGGTTCACATACGATGCCAATGTCGCCACAGTGAGCGAGGGCGGCCACGTGATAACCGGTGCCCCGGGCTTCACCATTGTGACCTCATACGCAGACCTCGAAGCTCCAGGCGGGCACATTTGCCCAATTGAGACGAGGACAACCGATGCACAGATTGTGGTGAATGGCTTCGACCTGAGTCCTGCGCAAAGCATCGTCGACGGGAACAGTAGTCAGTTCACCATCAGCGTAACCGGTGGAAGCCCAATCGCCTACGCTTGGTCTTTCACAGCCCCCGCCGGGGCTGGCAATAATCCAAACGTGACCTTTGGCTCGCCTGCGGCGCTCCAGACAGACACCGACGGGCACTGGTTCGCTCTACCCAATACTGCCTGCGGTGCTGGTTACAACGCCCAGTACACCATTAATGCGAAGGTCACATTCGATGACAATCAAGAAATAAACAAGAACACCACACTTACTGTATCGATACCTTCAACAGCGGCATTCGTTGACCCCAACGTTGCGAATATTTCTGGTTCTCCCGATGACGCCCAAGACCCGACTACTCACAAATGGACCATCACAGGCACAGGTACAATGGCTCGCGTAGTGCCCGTATCGGCCACGTATAACATTCCGGCCACGAGCCAGTTCCGCCACAAGGCCGAGATCCACGAAGGAGTGCACTTGGCAAACTGGATCCAGGGAGCAGGGCACCTCTTTGGGGACCTGTTCCTCGTTGCCGACCTTTATAACCAAATCAAGGACCTAACAGGGGATACAGAATTTGATTTACTCGACCAAGTTCGCCAGGTGAAGGTGGCCTACATAAACGATCAGCGCTCGACCGTGCAGGGTCGGTTGTCCCAGGACGAGCAGCAGGCTTACTCCGCCTCCGATCCGGTACCGCCGCAATACAAGTACCAAGGGAGCTGTGGAGGATTATGATTCTCAGCAAACTGTGTCGCCGTGGAGTTCTCGGCATAATGGCTACAGGGTGGCTTTGCGCCGCCCTTGGACAACTCGATAGTCCGGCAATAAAGCCAGAGAATGATGTTAGGCAGTTGTACAGCCGAGCGGCGTCATGTCAGGCGGTTGTTATTGGCAAGGCCGTTAAATCGCGGATTGTGTCTAAACGAATTGCACGGAATGACTTGGCGGCAATGCGTGCTTCAGTCAATAATCCAGTTGACGGTCAGCTGTTTGAAGTGGAGATAGAACGGATCGTGTGCCATCAGTCCGACTTGGTGCCTAGGGCCCGAACGTCGTTGCAGAGTTCCCCACTCGAGTCAATCCAGGTTGCGTATATTTTTGTGCCCGAAGACGAGCCGCATTCTCAAAGTGGGTACCGGCAGGAGTACCTGCTAAAAGGCGAGCGGTATCTTCTTTTCTTAGTAGAGGCACCGAGAGATCTCCAGGTTAAATGGACCGCTGAGTTGGAGCTCGACCCAGAGTTGCGATATTTTCGTACTCTCGAGTACTCGCGAGGCGCAGTTCCACTCCCAGCACAGGCCGTCAGCCCAAACTACGCAACGCAGTCGCCGGTCCTTGAAAGGCTCGACAAGCTCTGTTCGGCGACAAAGGCTGCCACAAAGGGCAATCTTGATCCGCTAAAAGCTCTAAGGAATTCCGATGATAGCGCGCTGAAAGAGGCGGCATCGGAGGCGTTGCAACGGTTTACGGAGAATCCCTAGGAGAACGGAGTCTGGCAGGAGAAGGGAGTCTGAACCGGTGCCACCTCCTTTGCGGAGCGGCTTTCGCGTCGCAAGATACAAAGGGTGGGCGCCGTTGCGCTGACCACGCGTTTCGGGCGAACATGAACTGCCGCGAACCTACACGCGGACCATATACTAATGTCGTTATACTAATGTCGTTATACTAATGTCGTTCACCTCACCTGTCGTAAAACCCGCGCCGATCCAGACTTTTATCGTCGTGTTGCTTGCCCAGTATGCGTTCTTGCCGTTTGATTGCTCGGTGGGCGGTGGCGTGAGGTTCGTTTGCGCATGCACGCCGCGGAGGTGAAACAGCGGCCATAGGGCTGGAATGAATAGCGCTGCTGCAATCGCGGCGTGTGGCAGGAGCGACCCCAGCCAGCGCTTCATTGGCGAGCCCTCTCCCGTTCGGCTGCAAGCGAGACGGCATCTTGCACTAATTGTAGGAAAGCGGGACGACTCCGAAAGTCTTGTGCAAACTTCCCCGGATGCGTCTTTGCGGGAATTGCCCGATCGCCAGAAATGAGAAAACTCTTGTCGGCGAAAGCCTTGAAAGTCCCCGTGTTCGGAATCTGGTACAAGAAAAATAAATATTGCTCGCCGAGACGAAAGAGACGAAACTCGGGGTCGATTGCCCGGACCGGGTGGCCGTTGACCGTCGTAACGCCGCCTGCGCGTGCGACCACAATAATATTTCCGGAAAATACTTGGCCGGTAACATCCTTAAGGACTTGCTCGATGCGCACCTCGTAATCGGAAAAAACGAAGGAGTGATCCGCCGTGAGCGCCGAATGACGTTTCAGAGGCGTCGCCAGGACAACGAGGTCAGCATTCGCGGCTTTCGTGGCGAGCCAACTGCGGACACTTCCATCGGGCATACCCGTCAGGGGCCGGTCACCAACTGTTCGAGTGACGACGACTAAGTCCTTATTTTGATTTTCCGGCAGGGCAACCTGCCGCTCAAGGGAAGGGCTGCCACCATATTCCATGAAGTGCGTCGAATCGGCGGCCAGAACTTCCGGAGTGACTTGCGAACGCAAGTCCTGTGCAGGCCCTGGAAGTAGGTTCCCAAACAAGACTAGGAATATAAGTACGAGAACTCGATTCATTCCTATCCTCCTTTTCCCGGGCGCACGGACCTCGTGCTATTCTACCCTGACATGAGACGTGCCCGGCTATATCCAAATGTTCCCGACTTAGTCAAGTATCCAGATGACGAGAGGTGCTTGGCCAGTGTTTGCGTCCGCTATCCAGTTGATCGCGATCTTTAGCTGGATTGCTGCTTTAGACGGGAAAGCATTTCCATGTAGCGGTTGAAGCATGGCGAACAGAAGTCAGGTGTTCGCTGACCATTGCGTCGCGGGCCTCGACGGGATGTTCGGCCATGCGCTGTAGGTCGGACTCCGGTGGGCAGCCAAACCGCTGAGGGTCGGGGAACGATTCTGAGAGGTAGGACTTAGCAAAGCCAAAAAAATCGGCTTCGTTAAACTCTTCACTAAATTTAGGTCCGTCTTTTCCTGTCATCGGTCTGCTGGCTTCCGTTTCCTCATTCTGGTCGGGCCGGCATTCACTGACGATGCTCCAGATCCGCGGGGTGCCCCATCCTTTGCGGAGCGCGTTTTGCTCCGCAAAGGGTGGGCGGCGCTCACGTCTGCTCGCGCATTGGGCTATAACAAGAGTTCGAACCCAGTGGAATTCCTGTCAAGTCCCCGCACAGCTTCAATTCCGCGCAACCCCCTGCAATCATTCCGACTAAACTTTAGCGCCGCCTTCCCATTCTCCCTGCCCAAACTGCTACCCTGAAAGCAGGCCCGCGCACACGCGCGGGTTTTTCGTTCTTTGACAAAGTCGGCGGCTAAGTCCTTTAGACAACGGATCTTGCGTGTAACTCCTTTAGATGAACGGACCACCGGCGGATCCCTACCGTTAACCTCATGATTCCATTCAATGGCAGGGGGAGGGGTGAGAGGTATATGTCCGGTCTGTTCGACTTCGTAGAGACGTAGCTTGCTACGTCTCCCGGCTTCGACTCGAGTGTGTGCTCTTGGCCAGCAGCCAGTAGCCAGCAGCCGGCAGCGCCTTTACTGCACGCTGCCGGACGCAGCTTTCACCAGGCGCGCCGCGGCCGCGCGCGCGATCTCGTCATCGGTGGTCTCGCATTCGAAGATCTGGTCCGCGCCGCTGTTGATCGCGTTCTTCAGCGCCTCCAGCGACCTCTCCGGCGCCAGCACGGCCACGAACGCGCCCGGGAAGATCATGCGGAAGACCGCCGCCAGCGACCAGCCGTCGGCGTGCTCTGAGATGGTGGCGGAGACGATCGCGGCATCGAACACGTGCTGGCTGAGCATCAGCAGCGCGGTCGGCAGGTCGCGCGCCACCACCGTGCGCATGCCCGCCTCGACGCACGCGTTGTGCAGCGCGGTGGCACGCTCCAGGCTGGGATGCACCACCAGCGCCAGTCCCCGATGCTGCGCGGTGGCGGTCATTTGCTTCCTCGCGCCGCCGCGCGCCTCGAGATCAGGCGCCGCAACGCGCCGATCAGCTCTTCCAGGTCCACCGGCTTCGTGGCCAGGTAGTCCACGCGCAGCTCCAGCGCCTGCGTCGCGTTCTCGACGTTGGCATAACCGGTGCAGATGACGATTACCGGCCGCGGATCGAGCGTCTGCGCGCTGCGCACGACCTCCAGGCCGATGTCGTCGCGCTCCATGTTCAGGTCGGTAATGACGGCGTCATAGCGATGGCCGTTGGCAAACAGCATGAGGGCTTCGGCGCAACTGTAGGCTGCGACCACGCTGTAGCCCTCGCGCTCGAAGATCAGCTTCAGCGTCAGGGTGACGCTGGGCTCGTCATCCACGATCAGCAGCGACCGGCTTCCGTTGATGGCTCCGGGCGGTTTCATCAGCTCGGAAAACTCAGATGCAGGATGGCCGCTTCCGGTCAACTCGCCGGGAAAAATTCACATCCAAGAACTCGGACGTGGACTTGGGGGCCGCCCCAGGAAACCATCGGCCCGCACCATCGCTCGACAAAGCTGGTTTTCGCGAAACGCGCAATGAAACGCGGAGCGAGTGGTGTGCCCCGCCGATTGTTCATCTGTCCATGAACACGAAGTACGAGCACGCCCACAACGCCGTCGGAATCGAGCCGCGCGGGCGCGCGGTGACGATCACGTTGTAGTCATCGGTGCCCGCCGGAATTTTTTCCATCATGGATTCGCCGGCCGCCGGCTCCGCCAGCGCAAGGTGCCGCAGGAATCCGTAAACGTCCTGTCCCGCGGCGCAGCCCTGCGCCATGAACTCCAGCTCGGTGTTCTCGGCTGCGAAGTGCCACGCCAGCGACGCTGCCAGCATCACGCCGCGCTCGTAGGCGGCCTCGGAGACCGCGCCCGGAGCGGGATTGTCGAAGACAATCCGCAGCCGCCGCTCGTCTTCGCGGGTGAACTCGCGGACCTTGAGCGCGCCGCTGCGCGCGCTCGCCTTCCAGTCCACGTGCCGCGCCGAGTCCTCGGGCATGTATTCGCGGATGCGGTACAGGTCGTGCCCGCGCCCGCTGACGAACGCTTCGAACTCGCCGGTGATCATGGGCAGGATCTCGAGCAGCTCGTCGGTTTCCTCCACCGAAGGATAGACAACGATCTCGCGTTCCAGCGTTACCCGTCGCGTCTTCACCAGGAAGGAAAACGGAAAACGCGTGGCGACGCCGAGCGCGTCCTGCCGGTAGCGCCCGCGGCGCGCGAAGTTCAGTTCCACGTCGGCGCTGCCCACCGCGCCCGGCGCGATGTAGGGAAAGTAGACCGCGCCGTCGAAAATGCGCGGGCCCGCGGGCGGCGCTTCCACCACGCGCCACTGCAGGTCGGGAATGCGCACCCACTGCCGCTCCGGCGGGCGCTTCGGCGGAAACGCAAACACGCCCGGGACCCAGCGGCGGCGCAGCCGCGTCCCCGGCCGCTTGGGCGGCGCGATAGTAACGGAAAACGCCGGCGCAACTCTCCGGCGATTGCGCAGCTTGAACCGCGCCCACACCGCGCGCCGCGCGAACACGTGCTGCGGCAGCGCGATGTCGAGTTCCAACCCGCGCAGCAGCGCCGCCGAGGCGATGCCGGAAATCAGGATCGATGCCAGCATGGCGGCGACAACGATGAACAGCAGGTTGTTGCCGGTGTTCAGCGCCGCCACGCCGACGACCAGCACCAGAATCAGATAACCGGCGCCTTCGCGGGTCACGTCGTAGTCGAACGCGTCGCGCATGCGCGCCACCACCACGCGCCGCGCCAGGTAAGGCACGCTGATCACCGCCACCAGCCCCGCCAGCAGCAGGGCCGCCGAGGCCAGCAGCGCCGTGGCCAGCACGTTGCCCGCGTATCGGAACACGGTGGAGAAGACCGCGGCAGTGAACGCCAGCGCTAGTCCGCCGATGGCGGCGAAAAAGCGCACCCAGGCTTCGCGATCAATCTTCGCGAGCGCAGCTCTCAACCGTGATGCTGGCGACGCCACGGCCGCAGGCTAGCACTGCGCCCAGGCCGGAGCAACGCACCGTTTCACTCCGGCTTGGAATCGGCCTTTTGTTCGGGCTTGGCTCCGCTCGGCCCGATGCGCCGCAGCCATGCCTGCGCGCGTCCACCCGCGCGGTCGGCCCGCCGCGCCGCGCTGGGAAATTTTTCGCGCAGTCGCCGCAGCAGGTGGTGCGCCCACACGTACTCGGTGGAGAGAATCAGCAGCCCGATCACGATGAACAGGATTCCCTGCAGGATGGGGAGAACCAGTCCCGCCACGCCAAGGAGCAGAAAGGCCCACCCCAGGGCGATGGTGGCGATGCGTTTGGCGGTCATGCTCGGCCGGCACTCACAGGATAGCAGCGCTTCAGGCGCCCGTGCGCGGCGCTATTCCGGCTCGGCCGCCTCGTCCTGCATGCGCCGCCGGTAGGCGCGAACCGTCCAGTAGATGAGCACCACCGCCGCCACGGCGATGATCGCGTTGGCGCGGCCCATCAGCCGCTCCAGCCTCTCGAACTGTCCGCCGAATAAGTAACCGAGGCCCGATATTACGCTGACCCAGACCACCGCGCCGAGAAAATTGAAAATGGCGAACTTCCGCCAGTGCATCCGCAGAACGCCCGCCAGCGGTCCGGCGATGATCCGCATTCCGAAAATGAAGCGCGCGAAGAACACGGTGACCGCGCCGTGTTTGGCGAACAAGCGCTCGCCCATCGCGATCGTGCGGTTGCGGATCCGGAAAAAATGCCGGTAGCGCTCCAGCAGCTTGCGGCCGCCGCGGTGTCCGATGGCATACCCGATGTTGTCGCCCACCGTGCATGCGCAGATGCCGGCCACAATCACCACCGGCAGGTGCAGCTTGTTCTCCGACCATGCCAGGAAGCTGGCGAACAGCAGCACGGTCTCGCCCGGCACCGGGATGCCCATGTTCTCCAGCAGCAGGGCAATCACCACGGCCCAGTAGCCGAACTCGGCGAAGAACGCGCGCAGATGCGCGAAGAGCCAGCTATCCATGGCAGCACACAGCAGTCAGCAATCAGCACTCAGCCAATGCAGGCCCGAGCTTCAAGATACAGCTTCAGGGCTGAATGCCGAGTGCTGAATGCTGAGCGCTGGTTAGGAATGAGATGACTGCCGCATTGAAGTTGTCCGGCGCTTCCTCATACGGCAGATGCCCAACGCCGGGCAGAAGCACGGTGCGCGTGTTCGGCAATCGCTTCGCCAGTTCCGCGGCCGACGAAGCCATCACCGCCGGATCGCGCTCGCCCCACAGCACCAGCGTTGGAAGATGCGCAATCTGGGGGAGCGCGCGCTCCAGCTCGTCCAGGTCCTGATGCCAGGTTCGCAGGATGCGCAGTGTGTGCTCCACCGACCCGGGCGGGCGCAGATAGCTCGCGTACGTTTCCGCCGTCCCCGGAGGGATGCGTCGCGGGTCGCCGTAAACGCGGCGCAGGAAGAATCCGCGCAGCGGCGGCGCCAGTATCTTCAGGCACGGAACCGTCACGAACTGCGGCAGCAGGTTCAGCGCGGCGATACGGCCGCGTGGTCCGCGCGACCACGGATTCACCGCCGCCACCAGCAGCAGCCTTTGAATCCGCTTGTCGCCTGCCGCATCCATCGCGGCTGCCTTCATCGCGACGGCTCCGCCGTGCGACGTGCCCAGCAGATCAAAGCGTTCCACGCCGCAGGCGGCGCAGAAATTCAGCAGCCACTTCGCCAGGCCCCGCAGCGAGCAGTCCATCGGAAGGCGTTGCGATTCGCCCGCCCCCGGCAGGTCGAGCGCAAACACGGTACGTATGCGCGCCAGTTCGGGCAAATTGAAGCGCCAGGAGAAAGCCGATGCGATCAGCCCATGCACCAGCACCAGCGGCGGACCATCGCCGCCGTGCAGATAGCGCACCCGCACGCCGTCCACGGTGATCCACCGTTCAGCGAGACCAGCCGCCACAGCGGAGGCGCTGTATACCGTGGCGTGTTGGAGCCTGGTGTTCAAGAAGGAAATCGCCGGTAGCGAGACGACGGTTTAGTGACGCCCATCTTCACTGTCTACCATTCACTATCCACTTTCCACCGCTTTTTGCAGGCAACCGAACCGCACCTGCTTGATTCCAATCTGAGCGAATCGCCTCTGTCGCTTCTGTTGGGGAGCCTGTGCAGGCTCCCCGTTTTTGTTGGCCGATCGGCGACGCCATCCTGTTCCAAGCGGGGCGCACAGGTCTGGCGCTTTTTCCGTAAGGCGCGCGCCGAAAAGCGCCATCCTACGCCGTTCGGAATATCCACTTCCGCCCGCCCCGCATCTTACAACCTATTCAGAACAAAGCAGTTCTGGATACAGCCTTCCAGATTGGCCTACCAAAAATGGTAGCCGTTCGCGTAAGTCGCTTCTATAATTGCGTAACGCGCAGTTCCGAAAGCACTTAGACGATCCCATATGGCGTTGCGGCTGGCACCCGAGTTGCATCACAAGCAAGCGGAGAAGTATGCACTCGGCGAGGCGCCTCGCACCCCGCCGCTGTCGCGCCGCCCCATGGCCAAGGATTTCCAAGTCCGGTTCGTTGCCGTTGTCCTCGCTTTCCTCACCTTGGCATCGGCAATCTTCGCCTGGATCAACTTCCGCAAGGAGCGCGAATACCCGGTCCCCTACGACGGCGTGTGGTGGGTGGAGCGAGTGGACGGCCTCGCCGCCCAGCGCGTGGACTCCGAAGGACCCGGCGCCCGCGCCGGCATCAAGCAGGGTGACCGCCTCATTGCCGTCGCCGGCCAGGACGTCCGCAACGCGGCTGCCCTCAGCCGGCAAATGTACAAGACCGGCGTCTACGGCAAGGTTACGTACTCGATTGTGCGCGGGGGCGTTGCCCTCGATGCGCCGATCATCCTCACGCCCGCCGACCGGTCGCTCAACTCCGGCCTGCGGCTGATCGCGCTGATCTATCTCGGGATCGGCCTGTACGTGCTCCTGCGACGCTGGACCGCGCCCAAGTCGACGCACTTCTACGTTTTCTGCCTGGTGTCGTTCATTTTTTACGCATTCCACTACACCGGCAAGCTGAATTCGTTTGATTGGATCATCTATTGGTCCAACGAGGTCGCCTGGCTCCTGCAGCCGGCGCTGTTCCTGCACTTCGCCTTCACCTTCCCCGAGACGAAGGAGTTCGTTCGCCGCCATCGCTGGCTGCCGGCCGTGGTCTACCTGCCGGCGGTGCTGCTCGGCGCTTTGCACGTTTCGGCCATCCGCCTGCTGCCGCCCAGCGAGCTGCTGCGCTTCAACCTTGACCGCGTGCAGATGGGCTACCTGGCGCTGTACTTCATCGGCGCCGCGGGCGTGCTGTGGCACAGCTATCGCCACGCGGCCACTCCCATCCTGCGCCAGCAGATGAAGTGGGTGACGCGCGGCACAATTCTTGCCATCGCGCCGTTCACGCTGTTCTACGTCGTCCCCTACCTGCTCGGCGCGTTGCCCACTGCGACCATGAAGGTCTCGGTGCTGTCGCTGGTGTTTCTGCCGCTGACCTTCGGCTACGCCATCTTCCGTTACCGGCTCATGGACGTGGACATCATCTTCAAGCGCGGCGTCGCCTACACGCTGGCGGCCGCGTCCATTGCCGGACTGTTCTACCTGGTGGTCGCTCTGGCCGCCGAGATCGTCCACAAGAACCTGCCCAGCGCAGGCCCGACCGGGCTGATCGTCGCCATCATCGTCACGTCATTCCTGTTCGACCCGGTCAAGAATTGGATCCAGGAGCGCATGGACCAGTTCTTCTCCCGCCAGCGCGTGGACTATCGCAAGACGCTGGTCGAGTTCGGCCGCGAGCTGAGCTCCGAGACCGACATGGACAAGATGCTCAGCGCCGTGGTCGATCGCCTCTCGCGCACGCTCATGGTCGTGCGCGTGGCCGTTTTTCTCGCCGATGAGAAGGCGCCCGGCGGCTTCGTCATGGCCAAGTCCGCGGGCATGGGCGACCTTCTGGGGCTTGACCTGAGCTTCCTGAGCGCGCCGCGTCCCGGCCAGCACGGACACCTGTTCTTCGACAATACGCACCAGGCGCTGCGCGAAACCCCGAGCGCACAGGAAACCATCGCTCGCCTCGACCTGAACTACTACATCCCCTGCACCGTGCAGCAGAGCGCGGTCGCCGTCCTCGGCCTGGGCAAGACGATGGAAGGCGACTTCCTCACCAGCGAAGACGTGGAACTGCTCGAGACGCTCGCCGGTTACATCGGCATCGCCATCCAGAACGCCCGCCTATACGCTTCGCTCGAGCAGAAAGTGCAGCAGTACGAGCGCCTGAAGGACTTCAACGAGAACATCGTGGAGTCCATCAGCGTAGGCGTGCTCGCGGTGGACCTGGACGACCGCATCGAGTTCTGGAACTCGCAGATGGAAGTGATGTACGCGCTGCCGCGCTCGGAAGCGGTCGGCAAACCGCTGGCGGACGTGTTTCCTGCCGCCTTCACCGAAGAGTTCTACCGGCTGCGGCAGTCGGGCGGCATTCACAACCTCTACAAGTTCCGGCTGGGCACGCGCACCGGCGAAAACCGCGTGGCCAACATCGCCATTGCGCCGCTGGTCACGCGCCGCTTCAACGTGATTGGCCGCCTCATCATCGTTGACGACATCACCGAGCGCATCGAGCTGGAATCGCAGCTCACGCAGGCGGAAAAGCTCAGCTCCATCGGCCTGATGGCCGCGGGCGTGGCGCACGAAGTCAACACGCCGCTGGCGGTGATCTCCAGCTACGCGCAGATGCTTTCCAAGCAGCTCCAGGGCGACGAGAAGAAGTCGTCGCTGCTGGAAAAGATCACCGCGCAGAGCTTCCGCGCCTCCGAGATCGTCAACAACCTGCTGAACTTCTCGCGCACCGGCGCCTCCGAGTTCGGCGAGGTGGACGTGAACCGCGTGATCCACGAAACGCTCATGCTGCTGGAGCACCAGTTCAAGACGGCGCGCATCCGCATCGAGCAGGAACTCGATCCGGAGCTGCCGCACATCCACGGCAACGCCGGCAAACTGCAGCAGGTGTTCCTGAACCTGTTCCTGAACGCGAAAGACGCCATGCTCAGCGGCGGCACGCTGCACGTGAGCACCTCGAACGGCTCGGGCGTGAACGTGCGCGTGCGCGACACCGGCGCCGGCATCGCGCAGGAACACCTGAGCCGCATCTACGATCCGTTCTTCACCACCAAACACGCGCCCCGCAATAACGGCCAGGGACGCGGCACCGGCCTGGGCCTCGCCGTTACCTACGGCATCATCCAGGAGCACGCCGGCAAGATTCGCGTGGAGAGCCGCGTGGGAGAAGGCACGACCTTCCACCTGGAATTCCCTTTGATAAGGAAGGCAGTGAATGTCTAGAGCTGTTGCCTCTACGCCGCTACGCAGCTCGCCACCGCTGGAAGGCGGGGCGCGCACGGGCGCCATTTTGATCATTGACGACGAAGCCGCCATTCGCGAGTCGCTGCAGACGCTGCTCGAACTGGAAGGCTACCGCGTGGAAGTTGCCGGCGACGGCGACGAAGGCCTCGCCCGCCTCGGCAACGAACCCTTCGACGTGGTCCTGCTGGACTACGCGCTTCCCGGCCGCAACGGTCTCAAGGTGCTCACTGAAATCCGCGAGCGCGACCCGCAGATGGCCGTCATCATGGTCACCGCCTTCGGCACGGTGGAGAACGCGGTGAAGGCCATGCAGGGCGGCGCCGTCAACTTCATCCAGAAGCCCTGGGACAACGAAAAACTGCTCGCCGACGTGGGCGCGGCCATCGCGCACCGCCGCATCGAAGAGGAAAACGTACAGCTCAAGCGCGCCCTCAAGCAGCGCTACAACTTCGAAAACATCGTCGGCAAGTCCGACACCATGCTGCGCATCTTCGACCTGGTGAGCCAGGTGGCGCCCTCGCGCTCTACCGTGCTCATCCAGGGCGAGAGCGGCACCGGAAAAGAGCTGATCGCGAAAGCGATCCACATGAACTCGCCCCGCAAGGACCGCGCTTTCGTCCCGGTCAACACCGGTTCGATGCCCGCCGACCTGCTCGAGTCCACCCTGTTTGGTCACGTGAAAGGCGCGTTCACCAGCGCGGTCGCATCGAAGAAGGGCCTGTTCGAGATCGCCGACCGCGGCACGCTGTTCCTCGACGAAATCGGCGCCATGAGCCTGGAGACGCAGGCAAAAATCCTCCGCGTGCTCCAGGACCGAAAGTTCATGCACCTGGGCGGCGTGCAGGAAATCCAGGTGGACGTGCGCATCATCGCCGCCACCAACGTGGACCTGCGGCAACTGGTGCGCGAGGGCCGCTTCCGCGACGACCTCTACTATCGCCTGAACGTCATCACACTCGACCTGCCGCCGCTGCGCAACCGCCGCGAGGACATCACACTCCTCGTCGATCACTTCCTGCGCAAGTTCTCCACCGAAAACGACAAGCCGATGCGGCAGATGTCGGTCGAAGCGCTGCGTCCGCTGCTCGACTACGCCTGGCCGGGCAACGTACGCGAACTGGAGAACGTGGTCGAGCGCGCCGTGGTGCTCTCCAACGGCCCCGTCATCGGCCCTGACCTGCTGCCCGACCATATCGCGGGCCGAGGCGCGGCGCAGCAGCTCATCGAGCACCGGCCCGACGCCTCGCTGTTCGACATCATGGAAGAGTGCGAGCGCCGCATCATCGCCGATATGCTCGAGCGCTGCAATTGGAACCAGACCGAGGCCGCCGAGCAGTTCCACGTCCCGCTCTCGACGCTGAACCAGAAGATCAAGCGCCTGAACATCGAAATCCGCAAGAAATCGAAGGACTAATGCTCCAAGCGCTCACCTCGATTCTGCGGGGTCTGAGGTTCTGGGGATTGATCCTGCAATCTTGAAGCGCCGTCTTGGGCCCGTGTTCTTGGCGGGCTCAGGACCTCTGTAGTCTCTTTCGGCGGTCAAAGTTCCCCGGGCGCTTGCTACACTATTCGGCACTCATGCCGCTGGAGCTGGTTTCTCCCGCAGAAATCGCGAAGGAAAAAGTACTCGCCGTGCAGGAGTACGCGGAGCTTGCCTGGCGCTCCGTCACCAACCTGTTCCGGCAGCCGCGCTACGTGGCCGACATGCTGCTCCAGGCCGACAACATCGGCGTCGGCTCGCTGCCCATCGTCATCCTGACCGGGTTCTTCACGGGCGCCGTGCTGGCGCTGAACACCTCGAGCACCCTGGAAAAATTCGGATCGCTCTCGCTCACCGGCCAGCTCGTCTCGGTATCCATGGTGCGCGAACTCGGCCCGGTGCTCACCGGCCTGCTGGTGGCCGGACGCAACGCCAGCGGCATGGCCAGCGAACTCGGCTCTATGAAGGTGACCGAGCAGATCGACGCCATGCGCGCGCTGGGCACCGACCCGTACAAGAAGCTGGTCACGCCGCGCGTTGCCGCGACCGTGGTGATGCTTTTCTTCCTGAGCATCATCTCCGACCTGGTGGGCCTGTGCGGCGGCTGGTTCATCAGCTACGCGCTGCTCGGCCTTGACAGCTATCAGTACTGGACTACCTCGTACCAGACGCTCGCTTATGCCGACGTGATCATGGGGCTGGTGAAGCCGATCTTCTTCGGCTTTCTCATCTCCACCGTCGGCTGCTACTACGGCATGTCCACCACCGGCGGCACGCAGGGCGTGGGGCGCTCGACCACCCAGGCGGTGGTCGCCGCG
The DNA here is from genome assembly GCA_035651995.1 of Terriglobales bacterium. Taxonomy (NCBI): domain Bacteria; kingdom Pseudomonadati; phylum Acidobacteriota; class Terriglobia; order Terriglobales; species Terriglobales bacterium. The sequence goes on from DASRER010000033.1 coordinate 40,260, forward strand.
TCGGTGCTCATCCTGGTGGTCGACTTCTTCCTGACGCGCTTCCTCATGGTGGTGCTGTAAGCGATGTCGTCCATCACCCATCCGGCCGATCTGCCCGCCCCGGCGCCGTTTCCCGCCGAAGACAAGGCCATCGTCTTCGATGACGTGGCGATTTCGTTCGAAGAAAACGAAGTGCTGAAGAGCATTTCCTTCGCGCTCACTCGCGGCGAGACGAAAGTCCTGCTGGGCATTGCCGGCTCCGGCAAGAGCACCATCCTCAAGCTGGCGCTGGGGCTGCTTCGCCCCGACCGCGGACGCATCTGGGTGCTCGGCCAGGAAGTGACGGCCATGACCGAACAGGACCTATTCGCCCTCCGCAGCCGCGTGGGCATGGTCTTTCAGGAGAGCGCGCTCTTCGATTCACTCACCGTGCGGGAGAACGTGGGCTACCGCCTGATGGAAGACCACAGCTTGAGCGCCGGGGAAGTGGAGCAGCGCGTGGCGGAGGCGCTGCGATTCGTCGAGCTGGAGCACACGCTCGACATGTTTCCGTCCGAACTCTCCGGCGGCATGCGGCGCCGCGTGGCCATCGCGCGCGCCATCGTCACGCGGCCGGAGGTCATTCTCTACGACTCGCCCACCGGCGGGCTCGATCCCATCACGTCAACCACCATCATCGAGCTCATCCTGAAACAGCGCGACGTCTACAAGACCACCGCGCTCATGGTCACGCACCGCCTGCAGGACGCGTTCGTGATGGCCACAAACTGCTTCGACACGAAACAGAACAAGATGGTGCCCATCGGCCGGGACTCCACCACGGACGTGGAGACGACATTCCTGGTCCTGCGCGACGGCTGCGTAATCTTCGACGGCGCCGCGGAACAGCTGGTGGAGACGCGGGACGAGTACATCAGGGAATACATCGCGTAACTGCAGTTTCAAGGTTGCAAGTTTCGAGTTGCACCGCGCCTTATCTCGAAACTTGAAACCCGAAACTTGAAACTCCCTTATCTTCCCGCTCCCATCCGCTTTTCGCGTACCAGGGCCACGTTGCGCGCCACGGCTTCCAGCTTCCTGCGCGCCTGCGGTGTGCGCTCCGCAACTTTCTCTATGTTCAGCATGGCGGTCGGAAAACGCTCGCGGATCTGCTTCAGGAACGGCTTGATTTTGGCGTAGTAGAAAAACATCTCGCCGGCATTTTCCACGAACAGCGCCTCGTTGAGCGTGCCGAAGACCACCAGCGACGCCGCCATGTCCCAGTAACCGAGCACCTGGCGAATGAAGGCGTTGTTGGGATCAGCGGGATTGCTGAGGAGCGCGATGACATCGTCGGCGCTGGCAGGCCAGAATTCGCCGCCCATGTAGCGGCGCGCATTGCGCATAACCGCTTCGCGGCGCAGGTCATACAGCTTCAGGATCAGGTCGGCATCGGTGGGTGTGGGCTTCTTAGCCATGATTTCTCCCGGCAAAAGCAATGTGCGCGCCCTCGGCGCGCACTTCACTATACCAATTTCCGGGACTATAGCAGCTTATGAAGCCGCGACGGCCTCCAGCGGACGCGAGTAGTCGCACTCCCCCTTCGGGCAGGCAATCACCAGCCCTGATTTCAGGTTCTTCTCCACCAGGTACTCGCTGCCGCATTGCGGGCACTTCTCCGCGATCGGCTTGTGCGCCGAGGTGAACTTGCACTTCGGATAATTCGAGCAGCCGTAGAAGCTGTTCCCGCGCTTGCGTGCTTTCTTCTCCACCAGGTCTCCGTCCTTGCACTCCGGACATTTCACCCCGATGAAGTTCTGCTTGATGTACTTGCACTCCGGATACCCGGAGCACGACACGAACTCACCGTAGCGCCCGTGGCGCAGCACCATGTTGCGCCCGCACTTGGGACAGGTTTCTTCCAGCGGAATGTCCGGAACTTTCTTGCCCTGGTCCAGGCGGCGCGTGGTCTTGCAGTCCGGATACCCGGTGCACGCCATGAACTGTCCGAAGCGTCCGCGCTTCAGGACCATCGGACGCCCGCAGTTCTCGCAGTATTCCTCCTGCGACGTCTCCTGCATGTCGGCCGAGTCAAGGTCGGGCAAGTCAATCGGGTTTTCTCTCGTGAACGTGCAGCTGTTGGGATCGTTCTTGTCGTACGACGAGCACGCGTAAAACGACCCGTGTTTGCCCCACTTGATCACCAGCGGCGAGCCGCACCGTTCGCATTTCTCCTCGGTGGGCTTCTCCATCCGCTTGATGTTCTCCATGTGCTTGCGGGCATAGTTCAGGTCTTTCTCGAATTTCTTGTAAAACTCGCCCAGCGCGTCGGTCCACTGCTCCTTGCCTTCCTCGATGTCGTCCAGCTCTTCTTCCAAACGCGCGGTGTATTGCAGGTCGAAGATGTCGGGGAAGTTCTCCACCAGCAGATCGGTGACGACCAGCCCGATCTCGGTCGGCACGAACTTGCCCCCGACTTTCTGCACGTACTGCCGCTCCTGGATGGTTGTGAGGATCGCCGCGTAGGTGGACGGACGCCCGATGCCGCGCTCTTCCAGTTCCTTCACCAGCGACGCCTCGTTGTAGCGCGGCGGTGGCTCGGTGAAGTGCTGCTCCGGCTTCAGCTCGCGCAACGCGAGCTTCTGTCCCGCTTCCAGCGGAGGCAGCTTGTGACGGAGCGCCTCATCTTCCTCGTCCTTGCCTTCCTTCGACTCCTCATAAACCTTGAGGAAGCCTTCGAACTTCAGGACGGAACCGGTAACCCGGAACGGATACGCGTCACCATTGGTGCGCGCCTCGATGTCCACCACCGTCTGGTCGAAGACGGCGGGCGTCATCTGCGACGCCACGAAGCGCTGCCAGATGAGCTTGTAGACCTTGTACTCGTCGTCCTTCAGATATTGCCGGATCGAATCCGGATGCCGCGCAACCGAAGTCGGCCGGATCGCCTCGTGCGCCTCCTGCGCCGCCTTGCGCGACTTGTAGAAGTTCGGCTGCTCGGGCACGAATGCGGCGCCGAACTGCTGCGGAATGAATTCGCGCACTTCGGCAAGCGCATCTTTGCTCACGTTCACCGAATCGGTGCGCATGTAGGTGATCAGGCCGACCGAGCCTTCTTCGCCGAGTTCCACGCCTTCGTACAGGCGCTGCGCCAGCATCATGGTGCGCTTCACGCTGAAGCGCAGCTTGCGTGACGAATCCTGCTGCAGCTTCGACGTGGTGAACGGCGGCGCCGGACTGCGGCGGCGCTCCTTCTTCTCGACGCCGGTGACGGTCCACTCGGCCTTTTCCAGCGCCGCGTTCAGGCGCTCGGCCGTGGCCGCGTCGGGGACCACGTTCTTTTCGGGATTGGCGCCCACCAGGTGCGCGTCGAATGCCGGCGGCTTGCCGGCGGCAAGGTGCGCGTCCAGCGTCCAGTACTCGGTCTTCTGGAACGCCTTGATTTCGCGCTCGCGCTCCACGATGAGGCGCAGCGCGACGGTCTGCACCCGGCCCGCGCTCAGCCCGCGGCGGACCTTGTCCCACAGCAGCGGCGAAATCTGGTAGCCCACCAGCCGATCGAGGACGCGGCGGGTTTGCTGCGCGTCCACCAGGTTGCGGTCAATCGTGCGCGGATGCTCGAACGCCTCCCGCACCGCCCGCTGCGTGATCTCATTGAACGTGACGCGATGGATCTCGCGTCCGTTGGCCGCCGCCTTCTTCGCTTTTTTCTTCTTCGATCCGTTGCCGCCCAGTTCGTCGGCCAGGTGCGCGGCAATGGCTTCGCCTTCGCGGTCCGGATCGGGCGCCAGATAGATGGCATCGGCGCCCTCGGCCAGCTTCTTCAGCTTGGCAAGGACCTTTTCCTTGCCGGGAATAACGACGTAGTCCGTTTCAAAATCGTTTTCAATGTCCACGCCGAGGTTGCTCTTGGGCAGGTCCTTGACGTGCCCCAGCGACGCCTCAACCGTGAAGCCCCTGCCAAGATATTTCTGGATGGTCTTCGCCTTGGCCGGCGATTCGACGATGACTAAACCCTTTGACAAAATCTTCGACAATATTCCCTCTCTGGTTCCCTTAAGAACGACAAACTAGCACGGAAGTTGCAAGCGTGGCGAATCGCGGTACTCGTTTCAACAACAAGCGCGCCCTTGGCTGCTGGCTCTTGGCTCTTCGCTTGAAGCACTTGCAGCGAGCGAACGGGTTGAAGGAGCGCTTTCAGAACGCCTTGACGTAATTCTTGCCCGGCAATTGACGGATTTTCCCCGCCAGCTCCAGCTCAAACAGCGCCGCAAAAATCTCCGACGACGAGAGCTGCGTCTCGAGTGCCTGCACGATCTCGTCAATGTGGGTTGACTCGTCCGCTTTCAGGAGGCGAAAGACACTGCGTTCGTGATCACTTAACGGTTCGTCGCTGAATAGAGATGCGGCAGCCCCCCGTTCGGTTTCAGCGCCCTCCGCCGGGGTCAGTGCAAGTCGCACATCCGGCGGGAGTTCCTCCCAAACGTCTTCCCATGTCGCGGTCAGCTTGGCGCCCTGCTTGATGAGCGTGTTCGGCCCCCATGAGGTCTTGTTGGTCACGTTCCCCGGCACCGCGTACAGGTCGCGGTTCTGCTCCAGCGCCATGCGCGCCGTGATGCGCGTGCCGCTGTACTCGCCCGCCTCGACGACCAGCACGCCGAGGGCGAGCCCGCTGATGATCCGGTTGCGAATGGGAAAATTCTGCGGCGCGGCAAACGTGCCCAGAGCAAATTCGCTGACCAGCGCGCCGCCGATTTCGAGCAGGCTCTCGGCCAGGGGCTTGTTCTCGCGTGGATAAACCACGTCAACGCCGGTGCCCAGCACGGCCACGGTCTTCCCCTTGGCGTTGACCGCGCCCCGGTGGGCCGCCGAGTCTACCCCGCGCGCCAGCCCACTAATAATGATGAGGCCGCGGGCCGAAAGGTCGCAGGCCAGCCGTTCGGCCATGCCCACTCCGTAGGGGGTGGGGTGCCTGGTCCCGACCACCGCAATTCCCGGCTGCGCCAGCGCTTCCACGTTGCCGCGGACGTACAAAACCAGCGGCGGGTCGTAGATTTGCCGCAGGCGCGCCGGATACGCGGCGTCATCGAGGCCAACGACCTGCGCCCCGGCCGACGCCGCCCGCACCAGCTCTTCCTGCGCCGCCTGCATCGCCTTGCCGTTGAAGATCGCCTGTGCCGACGCCGCATGCAGCCCGGCTGCTTCCAACTCGGTCAGCGATGCGTGAAACACACTGGCCACCCCGCCCAGCGACTCGGCCAGTCTCTTCGCGCGCGCCGGCCCTAGTTGCGGCGCCTGCGCCAGCGCCAGCCAGTACAGCATCTTTTCCGGAGAACCCGCGGGAGTCGACATGAGGCGTGCCTTTTACACGCCTGCGGGTAGAAGTGCAAGCGCAGTCATGCGTCGCGCGCCGCCTGCTAGAATTCCCTCGCCCATGCCCCGCCCGCGCGTCTCGGCGATCTCGTTTCTCAACACCGCGCCGCTGATGTGGGACTTCGAGCGTACCCCGCTTGGCCGCGAATACGACATCAGCTACACGATTCCCTCACTGTGCGCCGAGGCGCTGCGCTCCGGCGCGGCCGACATTGGCCTGATCCCCGCGGTGACGTATTTCAGCATTCCCAACCTGGTCATTCTGCCCGACGTCTGCATCGCGGCGAAAGATGCGGTGCGCAGCATCCTGCTCATCGCGCGCAAGCCGCTGGAGGAAGTCGAAACCGTGGCCGCCGACGTCAGCTCGCGGACATCGGTCGTGCTCTGCGACCTGCTCTTGCGCCGCTGGTTCCCGGCGAACGCCAAGGGCGCGCCGCGCGAGTTCACGCGCGCCGAGCCTGATCTCGACGCCATGCTCGCCGCGCACGACGCCGCGCTGCTCATCGGCGACTCGGCCCTGCGCGTAGACGCCACGCGCTACGGCGTGTTCGATCTTGCCGCCGAGTGGCGCCGCATGACCGGTAAGCCCTTCGTCTTCGCCTTCTGGGCGGTTCGGGCCGAGGCCCTGCAGCCCAACATGCCCGCGCACTTCCGCCTCTCGCGCGACCACGGCCTCCAGCCCGCCAGCATTGATGTGCTGGCGCGCGAGTGGGCGCCACGCGTCGGCATTTCGGAAGAAGCCGTGCGCGGATACTTGACCGAAAGCATCAGCTTCCAGCTCGATGCGGAAAACCTAGCCGGCCTGCACCTGTTCCTGCGCTACGCCGCCGAAGAGCGCCTGCTCCCCCCTGCGCCAGAGTTGGGTTTTCTTGGGCTTGCAAACAGCGATTCGCCAGCGGTGCACCGCGGGAAGTACTAGGAGCGCACTGCCGACTAACGAATCGCCCTTCAGGACGGCGCTTGAATCCGCCAAATTGTGACGCATGATTGCGCTTTCTTTTTTTTGGGGGGGAGGTATGTTCCCGCCTCCGGACACCGATCTGGAGGCGAAAGATATGGTGCCAAAGGGAAGTTTCAGATGGACTTACATTTGGGCCGCACCGGCGCTGGTCATACTGGTGCCGTGCATCTGTTGGAGCCAGGACGATGCCGCCGGCAAGCCCGCGTGCACAGCAACTTGGGATTGCCCACAGAATGGGCTTTCGGCGAGCTGCGAATGTAACGCCGCCGACAACACCGAATCCTGCTCATATCACGGTGGCAGCTGCCAAACTGTCGGATCCTGCTGCAAACAGAGTGTTACGAACGGAATCAACTGCTCAGAGATGTCATGCAGCGGAAGGCCGGGAAACCAAACACAATTGCGACCGAAGAGTTGGATTGGATGTACATCAGTCGCCAGCATTCGAAATAGCGTCCCGAGCACGCTGTTGCTCGCCAGCCTATCAGCACAGCCCGCGACTGGGGTTCCCGAATCCTTTGGCATCGTCAAGATTTCCAATCCGACAAACGCTCCGCTCGGAATCTCAGACATCCGCTACTCTCTCTCTCCTCAGGAGCTCAACAAAGTCTCTGTTTCGGTAGAGAACTTGGGCGATCAGAAGGTCGTCGCTTATGAGCTATGGTGGGACATCTATAGCGGCGATTCGGTACGCCGGATTCCTGTGTACGCCGACAATTGGATCTCGCCAACGGGCTTGCTCGCTCCGCGGGCCTCAATTCGTGAGCCAGTAAGATTCTCCGTAGGTGGCAAGGATGTCATCCAGCGCGTCGTCGTTACAGTTGCTTATCTTGAGTTGGGAGACGGGAGTCGCTTTGGCCCAGATGCAAAGGACTTTAACAACTATCTCGTTGCAAAACGTACCCGTATCATTGAGGTGTACGGTCGCGCACTCGCGGCGCTTCAGTCGGGAGGTGAAGTTGCCCTCCGGTCGTTTCTCCGGCCGTCAATCTCAGACGATGCGTTTCAGGGTACCGCCAAGCAGCGACTGCTCGAAGCTATCGGGAGTGGGGGCCTAGTCAGCTTCAACGCAGAAGTCAGTCGCGTGCGCAACCTCCGACCCTGAGCAATGCACCTATGCGGTGGGAGGAAGTTCCTTCCCACCGCATTCTTTCTGATCCTGCATCCAACCTCAGGTGGTCCCGATGCGCTCCGGGGTGTGCATCGGTCCCGGCGGCCATGACGGAATTCGCTGTTCTCAAATTCAATCTGCGCTGGCTGGTTCACCTCGGTGGACCGGGCCTGATCCTGATCGGCATCGTCGATCAGTCTTTTGTCCCGCTGCCGGGCAGCCTCGACTTCGCCACCATCGTCCTCACCGCCGGAAACCCGAAATGGTGGCCCTACTACTGGTTCATGGCGACGGCCGCGGCGCTGTTGGGCGCATGGATCACCTATCGCATCAGCCGCAAAGGCGGCCAGGAGGCGCTGGAGAAACGCCTGCCCCACAGCAAAGTCGAGAAGCTCGTTAAGGGATTCGAGAAGGGCGGCTTCTGGGCATTGTTCATCGGCGCGCTGCTCCCGCCGCCGTTGCCCATGGTTCCGCTCGTGGTCGGCGCCGGCGCATTGCAGTATCCGCGGCGCAAATTCCTGCTCGCGCTCGGCTCCGGCCGAGTGCTGCGTTACGGAATCATCGTCTGGCTCGCGCAGCACTACGGACGCCACATCATCCGCGTCCTCCGGCAGAACGAAATACTCGTGATTGTGTCGTTCGTGATTTTCTCGGTCGGCGCCGCGCTCATCGGATGGCTCTGGACGCGCCATCAGAAACGCAAAGAAGTCGCACAGCGCGGCGCGCCGGAGCAGGCTGCCGCCTGAGAATCGCCTCCCGGCCCGTTGATTTGCGATGATGCGGGCCGCGCTCTTACAATCGAAGGTTGTATCGGACCAATGTTCCATGGCCCGATGACCCGATATTCAATGTCTCTCACCCACGCCCAGGCCCTCGACCTGTTCCGCTCCGATGACCTCATCGGCATCGGCATGGAAGCCGACGCGCTTCGCCGCAAGCTGCACCCTGAGGGCGTGGTCACCTACATCATCGACCGCAACATCAACTACACCAACCTGTGCACCGAGTACTGCACCTTCTGCGCGTTCTACGCGCCGATCAAGGGCCCCGGCGCTGCGAAGGGGTACGTGCTCGACTTCGACGTGATCTACGACAAGATCCGCGAGACGGTCGAACTCGGCGGCACCGGCGTGCTCATGCAGGGCGGGCTGCATCCCGGTCTGAAGCTGGAGTGGTACGAAGACCTGCTGCGCGGCATCAAGCAGCGCTTCCCGCAGGTGTGGCTGCATTGCTTCTCGGCCTCGGAGATCATCCACTTCGCCGAGCTGAACGGGCTCACCATCCGCGACACCATCATGCGCCTGCGCGATGCCGGCCTCGACTCCATCCCCGGCGGCGGCGCCGAGATCCTGGACGACGGCGTGCGCCATCGCATCAGCCGTCTGAAGTGCAACACCAGCGAGTGGATTGACGTGCATCGCACCGCCCATTCGCTCGGCATGCGGACCACAGCGACCATGATGTTCGGCTGCGGCGAGACGCTCGAGCAGCGCATGAATCACCTCGAGATCGTGCGCCGCATTCAGGAGGACACGGGCGGATTCACGGCGTTCATCCCGTGGACCTTCCAGCGCGAGAACACCAGCCTCGGCCGCTTCATCAAAGAGGAAGCGACGGCCGTGGAGTACCTGCAGACGCTGGCGATTTCGCGCATTTATCTCGACAATTTCGAGAACGTGCAATCGTCATGGGTCACGCAAGGGCTCAAGACTTGCCAGCTCGGCTTGCGCTTCGGCGGCAACGACGTCGGTAGCATCATGATCGAAGAGAACGTTGTCTCGGCCGCGGGCGCCCATCATTGCTCCACCGAAGAAGAGCTCCGCCGCCTGATTCGCGACGCCGGCTTCATCCCCAAGCAGCGCGACACCCTGTATCGCACCTATTTTCTGAATTAACTTCGGTTATTAAACTGGGTACTCCTAGCCAGGTCTGTTCTGAAAACGGAACAAAATCTCTTGAAGACCAACATTTTTCGCAGTAAATTCAGGTCATGACGACATGGATTCTTAATCTGGTTTTCGGAAGTTGGAACAGTATCTCTGTGGAAGTGATGATTTTTCTGGCCGCGATCTGGCTGGCAGCCGTTGTGATTAAGGTCGGGCAGGTGCTTCGGAGCAAGTTTGAACGTGTGCCGGAAACCAACCCGATCGTCGCGGATGCGCGCGTTTGGTGAACTCCACTCTCGCGCCTCCGCCGGCTCTCCGGTGCCGCGGCCTTCGACCTGGAACTGAATGCGGGTCGCTACTCGTAGCGGAGCGCCAGGATCGGGTCGATCCGGCTGGCGCGATGCGCTGGAATCCATCCGGCTGCGGCTGCCACGAGCGACAACAGGAGAACCGCCGCGCCACCGATCCAGGGATCCCCTGGCTCCACTCCATAGAGCTGACCGGCCACATACCGTCCCAGGCCGGCCGCCGCCGGTAGCCCGATCCCGAGGCCGATCGTCAACAGCAGCAGCACTTCCTTCATCACCAGCCAGATGACCGCGCCTCGCTGCGCCCCGAGCGCCATCCGCAAACCCATCTCTTTCGTGCGCCGGGCCACCGCGAACGCCATCACGCCATATAAGCCGACCGATGCGAGCAGCGTTGCTAACAAACCGAATCCTGCCGAGAGGAGCGCGATCAGCCGCTCGGTCAACAGCGTTTCATCGAGCTGCGCCGCCAGAGTCTTCACCTCGTATACCGGCAAAGATTCATCCAGCTTCTTTACCTCGTTCCGCAGAGCAGCATACGCACCAGGCGCACTCATGGCCGTGCGCACGTAAAACGTCACTCCGCCATTGCCCCATTGTGGAATAAATACCTGGCGGCGAACTCCTTCGCGAGGACCTTCATAAAGCGAGTCCGCGGCAACGCCAATAATCTCTATATCGAGCTTCGAACGCGGGCCGCCTTGTCCGATATGACGCCCTACGGCGCTCCGCCCTTTGAAGAAATGCCGGGCGAACTGCTGATTGACGATGGCGACCTTGGCATTCTCCTTGACGTCGCGCTGGTCGAAGTCGCGCCCCTCCAGAATCGGGATTCCCATCGTTTGAAAGTATCCCGGCGAGAGCGCGTTCATAAAAGCCTGCATGTCCTCGCCGTCTTTGGCCTGGTAGCCTTCCACCAACGTCCCGTTGTCCCACTCGTCGCCGTGCAGCAGGGCTACCGTGGCCACGGCCGCCGAGCGCACACCGGGCAAAGCCCGGATGTTTTGCAGTAGCTCGCGGTAGAAGTGCACGGCGCGCGGTTTGTCGTATCCGTTCAGCGCCGGATTCACCTGAAACGTCACCAGGTTGTCGAGTTCGCGAAAGCCCGTGTCCTTGGCTTTCAGGTTTTGTAAGCTGCGCACGAATAATCCAGCGCCGAACAACAGCAGGAAGCTCAGCGCTACTTGCGCGGTCACCAGTCCTTTGCGCAGGAACAGCGACCCGCCGGATCCGGCAATCGATCCCACCGCATCCTTGAGTGTATGGGCCAGGTCCGGCCGGCTGGCGCGCAACGCCGGTACCAGACCGAACACGAGTGCAGTGAGAAACGTCAGCGCCAGCGCGAAAAGCAGGATTCGCAGATCGGGGGTGGAACGAATCAGCAGCGGATTCCCTTCCGCCGGCACCAACGCCACCAGGCCGCGGGTCATGACGATCGCCAGCGCCACGCCCATAATCCCGCCGGTAGCGGATAAGAAAAGGCTCTCGACGAGCAACTGCCGCACTAACGCCCAGCGGGATGCACCCATCGACAGCCGCACGGCGATCTCTTTCTGACGGGCAAAGGCGCGGGCAATCAGGAGATTTGCCACATTGGCGCACGCGATCAGCAGCACCAGACCCACCATCGACATCAGTACGACCAGTGCCGTGGAGAAGTGATTCCGCAGGTCCGAATACCCGGTCGCGGCCTTCTCGAGGTGGACGGTGCCGCGCAGGAATTGTGTCCGCGAGTAGGAACTCCAGTTCCTCGCTCCGGGCAGCGTGGTTTCGTATTGACGAATCTGCGTGAACAGGGTCTGCAGGGGCGCCCGCGCCGATTCCACCGTGTACCCCGGTTTGAGCCGCGCAAAGACTTGCACCCAGCGTGCGCGCCGGTCGCCTGCATCAAACCACGTCCATTCCGGCAGGATGGCCGGCTTCATCAGCACCGGAACCCGGATCTGCGGCGAGCGCGATGGGTCCAGGCCGGCAAATCCGGCGGCCGAGACGCCCACGATCGTCATCGGATAATTGTTGACCAGAATTTTCTTGCCGACGACCGTGGGATTCTTTACAAATCGGCTGGCCCAGTAATCGTAGCTCAAGACCACGACCGGATGCCCGTTGTAGACGCGGTCGTCCGCCTCGGAACTGAAGACGCGGCCAATCGCTGCATTCACACCCAACATGGTGAAATAATTGCCCGACACCATCTCCGCATCGACCCGCTCCGTTTGATTGTCTACGCTGATCGAGGTGTTTACCAGCCGACGGCAGAGGACCTCCGAGAACGGCGCCGCCTTCTGCTGAAAATCCTGATAAATCGGGTAGGAATGCATGCGCCGCCCCATGTTACTGCCATTGTGGGCTCCCTGCTGATAGAGCATCACCAGTTGCTCGGGATTCTTCACCGGCAGCAGCCGCAGCATGAGTTGATCCATCAGCGTGAAAATGGCGGTATTGGCGCCAATGCCTAACGCCAGCGATAACACTGCCACCGCGGCAAACAACGGGCTGCGGCGCATGGCGCGCAGAGCGAAACGCAGATCCTGGGCGACTCTGGCCATATCGGCATTAGACGGTGCAGCCAAGCCGTGGTTAGCGGAGCAGTGCTTCGGCGGCGATTTGCCGCAAATCCTCGACCAGTATATCCGGGTTGTGTGCCGCCAACTCCTCCCTCGACGTCAACCCTGTGCACACCGCGATCGAACGGATGCCGTTTGCCTTGGCCGCGATAATATCCGCGGGCGCATCGCCGATCAGCGACACCGGCGTCTGCGGCGCGATCTGATGCTCTACGCGCGCCCGTTCGATCGCCGCCTTCGCCAAGCCCGCGCGATCCTTCGCCATCTCGCCAAATGCGCCATAACGAAAGTAACCGTCGAGTCCAGCGCGCTGTAGCTTACGCCAGCCGATCGGAGCCAGGTTGCCGGTCACCAGCGCCAACAGCACTTCACGACTCTGCAATTCGTCGAGCAACTCGCGGGCGCCCGGACAGGTCTTGTCGCGGATATCCGGTACGCTGTGCAAATAAAACTCCGGCGCGCGCTCGATTACCTCCGGAAGCGCTTCGCGGATTGCCGCCGGTTCCATGCCTGCATTCAGCATCATCAGGGTCAGGATGTCCGGATCGAGCATGCCCTGCACCGGAATGCTGTCGGTAGTGGTCTCGACGCCGGTCACGGCGCGCACCGCATCGACCAGCGCCTGCCGGTGATGCGGCCCCGCGCGCCGCACCAGTGTGCCATCGATGTCGAACAGGACAAGAGCCCGCGCCATCTAGTCTCCTCTCCTGTGGAAGAATTGCTGGCAGTGGTTGTGTGGCGGGCAATCCTGCCCGCAGCCGCCTTTTACCCTGCCGGACTGGCCTGAAAGCCGGTCCGCGTTTAAGATTGGCCGCCCCACCGCGAGCGGTTCAGACTCGGGAAAGGCCAGGGCGAGCATTACACTAATTCGCCGCCTTGGACGACGCCAGGTAGATCGCATTCAGCAGGAACTTGAACGTGCCGTATGGCTGACCGCGAAACTGCGGCCTGAACCCGAACAACACCGCCTGCCCGCGACCATACTTCACTTCGACCAGCGCTGCCTTGCCGGCGATCTCCTTCTTTCCGGAAAGCCAGCCACTGGCGAGCACGTTGCTCTCGGCGAAGCGCGCGACCGCATGCGCCTCTTTGTCCGGGGCGTCGAACGCCTCGCCGCCCGTCGAAAAGGCGATCACTTCCTTGGGCATCCCGAACGCCAGCGGCTGCGTGTTGTCGACGCTCAGCCGCAGCAGCGAGCCCGGGCAATAGAAATCCGGCCGGGCGCCGGCCGCCTGCGCGTCGCCTTCGGGCGATGCACTCCCGGCCGGCCGCAGTGCATTGCGGATCGAAATCTGAAAGAACTGCACCGGCACCTCGGTTGCCTGATCGAGCGCGATCAGAGTGCCGCCCGCCCGCACGAACTGCTCAATCTGTTCCACACCTTTCAATCCGATACCGCCCGTATACTGGGGACGCTGTCTTCCGTTCTCCCGCCCCGCGCGCGTGTCCGACGTCCCGCCGTGCATAATCGATGCCGCCGTTTGTTGCGCCAGGATGATGCTGTCGAAACGCGTGCGCAGGTCCGAACCGTCGAAATCCTTGTTGCGCAGTTCCGTGTACTTGATCTTGTAATGATCGAGCAGCCACTCGGTCCAGCCGGTATCAGCGTTGGCGAGCCACGGTACATAAAGTGCCACCCGCGGGATATGCAACTCGTACGCGGATTTGTCGCCGCCCGTCACGATTGCGCCGTCGGCTGTCCAGCCCATCCGCTCGCCTTTTTCCAGCCTCGTCGCGGTCTCCAGAAACGAAGCGTTCTCGCGATGGTCGAGAGCGTGTGCCGGCGCCTCTGGAATGCGAGCGAGCGGTTCCAGATCCGCCTCGAACCGATCTACGATGCGATCGAGCACCACCCCCATCTGCATGCTCAGCGTCCATCCCGCGATATCGTACGGACGCTTGGTAGGCCCGCCCGTGCCCGTACGCAGTTCGGGATACTTCTGCGGCTCTACCAGATCCATCAGGTATGGCCGGAATGGCTGGCCGGCCCGCAGCACGAACGTGCCCTCCGGATACGACTTGCCGCCCGCCTGAAACGCCGCCCGCGCGCGCTCGACGGCAACGCCTGATGCCGCCAGCCGTTCCAGAAATTCCAGCGCGGTTGGTTGATCCCACTGCTTGGGTGAAACGACATAAGCGTACGGATTGCCTCGATTCCCCTCATCGATCTCGGCGCGCGCCATCTGCCACGCCTTAAGCAGGAAATCAGACCGGCGCATTGCGGCGTGCGTCAGGATGGCGTAATCCGCGGTGAGCATGTAATCGATCGCGTTGCGCACGCTCCACCGGCCGCCGCGCCACGGCATCTCGTAGAAGATGGTGGGTTCGTGCGTGGGATATCCGTTAGGAAACGAGTGCGGCAGCGAACTCTCCCGATAAGTCCGCGGCGAAGCGAAGCTCGTGCCCGCCACTTCCGTGAGAATCCCGTGCATATTGTGGAAAGCCGGCACGGATCGCAGGCCGCCGTTCCACCAGCCGTCGTAGCCCCAATAAGAAAGGATGCCCGGCTTGTTTTCGCGCGCGAACCGCTCCTTCATCGTCATACCGATGACGTTGATCCCCTCCATCACCGCCGCCGGGATGTTCGGATTCAGCGGCTCGGCATACGGCGGTATGAAAATGCGCGCGGGGAACGGCGGCGACTGGTGCTGGTTGTACAGAATCTGCGGAAACCATTCCTGAAACAGCAGTCGCGTGACGTTCCGCGTCTCCTGCAGATTCAGCATGAACCAGTCGCGATTGTTGTCGTGCCCCGCGTATTTCTGATACAGCCAAGGCAGGGGAGCCTGCTCGTATGCCGTGCCCACATTCCCCGTGTACCAGTGCGCGATCCAGTCGAGCCCGTCCGGATTAATCACGGGGATTTGCAGCAGGATCACGTTCTGACGGATCGCCCGCGTTTCGGCATCCTCGCCCGTCACCATTCGCCACGCAAGTTCAGGCGCATGCTGCGCGGGCGCCACTTCACTGGCGTGCA